>NZ_BAAJYT010000005.1:0-70525 GCF_057541515.1 Acidovorax sp. KNOB132 | reverse complement strand
CAGCAGGCCCACGGCCTCGCCGCGGCGCAGCGCCTTGATCATCTGGCGCACGCCCGTCAGCGCCGTGGGCACCGCGCGGATGCGCCGGGTCGGTTGCGCGCGGTGGCCATCACGCCGGCCAGCCAGGGCTGGCGCGCGGGGCGGTACAGGATGGTGATGGGTCCGCGCTCGGCGCCAGCGCTGGGCCGCGGCCTGCACCGACAGCTCGAAGCAGCCCAGGTGCGGCGTGAGAAAGACGATGCCCTTGCCCGCTTCCCAGGCCCGCTCCACCGCGGCGGCGTTCTCGATGCGGCACGGCGTCTGCTCGCGCAGCCACAGGCGGGGCAGTTCGGCCGCCATGCGGCCGGCGTGGCCCACGGCCGCACGCACCTGTCCGAACGAATAGCCGGCCCGCGCCGCGTTCTCGCGAAAGCGCCGCCGGTAGGTGGGCGAGAGGCAGAAAACCAGCCAGCCCGCGGCCGCGCCGAGGGCATGGGCGAGCCAGAGCGGAAGCCGGGAAAGGAAACGGAAAAGGGTTGGCATTAAAATGGCGCGGTCGCTGAGTTAAATGAGCAACTTGCAGGGCGACGTAAAACAAATCTGCTAAAGCGTTCGCCAAAGCTCCCAAGGCTGAGGGCAACGCCCAAAATGCCGGAACACAGGAGTTTATTCAAATGGCGAACGATTTCCTTTTCACCTCCGAATCCGTCTCGGAAGGCCACCCCGACAAGGTCGCCGACCAGATTTCCGACGCGATTCTGGACGCGATCTTCAAGCAGGACCCCCGCAGCCGCGTGGCGGCCGAGACCCTCACCAACACCGGGCTGGTGGTGCTGGCGGGCGAGATCACCACCAACGCGCACGTGGACTACATCCAGATCGCGCGCGACACCATCAAGCGCATCGGCTACGACAATACCGACTACGGCATCGATTACAAGGGCTGCGCGGTGCTGGTGGCCTACGACAAGCAGAGCAACGACATCGCCCAGGGCGTGGACCAGGCGAGCGACGACCACCTGAACACCGGCGCCGGCGACCAGGGCCTGATGTTCGGCTACGCCTGCGACGAGACGCCCGAGCTGATGCCCGCGCCCATCTACTACGCCCACCGCCTGGTCGAGCGCCAGGCCCAGCTGCGCAAGGACGGGCGCCTGCCCTTCCTGCGGCCCGACGCCAAGAGCCAGGTCACGATGCGCTACGTGGACGGCAAGCCCCACAGCATCGACACCGTGGTGCTCTCCACCCAGCACCACCCCGACCAGAGCGAGACCTCCACCAAGATGAAGGCCAGCTTCACCGAGGCCATCATCGAGGAGATCATCAAGCCCGTGCTGCCCAGCGAGTGGCTCCAGGACACCAAGTACCTGATCAACCCCACCGGCCGATTCGTCATCGGCGGCCCGCAAGGCGATTGCGGCCTGACCGGCCGCAAGATCATCGTGGACACCTACGGCGGTGCCTGCCCCCACGGCGGCGGCGCGTTCAGCGGCAAGGACCCGACGAAGGTGGACCGCTCGGCCGCCTACGCCGCGCGCTACGTGGCCAAGAACATCGTCGCCGCGGGCCTGGCGCGCCAGTGCCAGATCCAGGTGGCCTATGCCATCGGCGTGGCCCGCCCCATGAACGTGACGGTGTACACCGAAGGCACGGGCGTGATCCCGGACGACCAGATCGCCAAGCTGGTGCAGGAGCACTTCGACCTGCGCCCCAAGGGCATCATCCAGATGCTCGACCTGCTGCGCCCCATCTACGAAAAGACCGCCGCCTACGGCCACTTCGGCCGCGAAGAGCCCGAGTTCACCTGGGAAAAGACCGACAAGGCCGCGGCACTGCGGGCGGCTGCGGGACGATAAGCCCGCCCCGCGATCCGCGTGAACGGGCGGGAAGCCCGCCGCGCGGGCAGCGCGGTCCGGTCGTGCGCAGGCCCATGTGCGAAGCGATGTGAGCCTGCGGGTAGCGCAACAGCGGTAACACGGCAACTGCTTCGGATGCGCGCACCGACCTCGCGCGCAGCCCCGTATGGTCCCGGCATCCCGGAGTCTGACCATGCAGATCACACCGCAATTCCACAAACCGCCCCGCGCGACCGCGGCTGCGGAGCCTTACGCGCCGCAAGAAGCCGTGCGCTACGAACCGAGCCTTGACGGGACTTCGATACCGGCTTTCGAAAAATCGGGCCGGGGCAAGCAGCTCATGACGCAGTACCGGGCAGGCATCGGCAAACTGAAAACCTTTCTCGAAGAACATCCCTCCTCCAGATCCCAGCAGTCCATCAAGGCGCTGGACATCTTCAAAAGCCGGGTGGAGGGTGGCATGGCAGGCCACTATTCCACCCAGATATCGCGCCTCTACGGCGAAGGCAAGGCCTCGTTGGACACCCTGTGCACGGCCGTGGCGGACCACACGATCCCGCTTTCCAGACGCATGGAAATCATCGAGAACCTGGCGTCAGGACTGCTGGTCTGCTCCGACGGCACCACGACCAACCTGATCATGGCCGCCCAGGACCTGAACTTGACCCAAGGCCTGCACACCCACGCCAAAAGGGTGTGGGAGGACATGCTGGACCAGGCGCTGCGCGACTTCAGCCAGTCCAAGCACAAAGGACTCGAACACTACGAGGTCAGCGAAATCCATTTCGTCAACGGTTACCGCAATTTCCTGGCGGATCAGTTCGGTGTCACGGAGCGCAGCGACAGCTTCGTCGATGTGCGCACCGTCAGCGCCCACGTGCAGGAGGCCGCGGCGTTTGTGCAAGCCCGCGTGAACCCGGTCGAGCTGGTTCGGCAACTCGCCGAGGAATGCCTGAGCGAGGTGAAGGAGCGTTTCAGGCCCCACCTGGGCCGCCCGCTGACGGAGGAAACGGCGGGCCAGTTGCACAAGGCGTACGGCGAATCCATGGAGGCCGGATTGCAAGGGCGGTTCGGCAAGATTCCCGCCTGGGTCGTGATCTCGGAACACGAGCCCACCGGCGATGAAGACGCGCCCTATTCCGTTCTCGAGCATCCCGCACTGCTGATGCGCGTCATCGCAAAGAACCTGAAGGAACAGGGGCTGCTCGACAAAGAGAAGTTCGAGGTCGTCGATACCGTATTGACGGACGAGGGCAACCGCCGGATCAAGCGCATTGCCGACGGAGATTTCTACGTGAAGGAGATGGACAAGGCCGGCGGGGTCGGCTACCGCGGCATGCGGCTGTCCGACCTTTCTCCTGCCGTGGAGTGGCCGTCCGCGCTGCTCATGAGCGCCCTCACTGCGACCCAGGACCCCGAGGAGCTGCGCAGCCTCGATCCCGCCAAAGTCTGGAACATGGTCCGCAACGGCACCTCGGCGACGAGCACCCAATGGCAGGCCGCCCTGATGCATCCGGCATTGAAGCGCTACCGGGAGGCCTCCGCGGAAGCGGAATTTTTCCTGCTGAACCAGGCTGCGGAGGAAGTGGACAAGCTCCCGGAGCAAGAACGACCCCAAGCGGTGGCGCAAAGCCTCATGGCCGGCGACCTGGCGCTGGCCAGCTTGCTGGTCGTGTTGCCCATGCCATCGTCATGGAAAGGCCAGAATCAAAACACCCTGCTCCACCACGCCGTCGCTGCGGGAGCCGATTCGGTCGTGACCCTGCTTGCGTCCGCTGCGGCACTGCAAGCGGTCAATGCCCGGGGGGACACACCCCTGATGCACGCAGCGCGCTATGGCCAAACCACCATGGTCCACAAGCTGCTGGGCGCGAGTGCTTCGATCGATACCCGCAACAAGAATGGAGAAACAGCCCTGTACCTTGCAGCCCAGGCGGGCGACGTGGCCTCCGTGGGCATCCTGGTGCAGGCGTCCCTCAAGGACCCCAAGAACCGCGGCATGCTGGACCAGAAATCCAGTACCGGCAGAACGCCGCTCATGGTGGCCGCCGCCGCTGGCAACGAGGTCCTCGTGCAAATGCTGCACCGCGCCGGCGCCCAGGTGGGCGTGACGAGCAGCGACGGCAGGACGGCACTGCACGAGGCGGCCCGCCAGGGCCGCATGGGGGTTGCACGGCTGCTGCTGAAGGCAGGCGCCAAGCCCAATGCCTATACCGGGATGTCGCACGGCGGCGTGACGCCGCTGATGGAGGCCCTCGACAACGGCCACTACGAAATGGCCACCATGCTGGTGAGCCGCAGCCATTTGAACCAGCGCGACTGGCGTGGGGAATGCGCACTCATGCGGGCCGTGGGGCAACAGAATGCCCGTGCGGCAAGGCTGCTGATCGATGCCAAGGCGAACGTTGATCGCGACACTCGGGACGGAACCACGCCGCTGATGCGAGCGGCGGAAAGCGGCAACGTCGCGATCATGTCCCTGCTGCTGAAAGCGGGCGCGCAGGCCGATCGCAGAACCGAGCTTCGGTATTCCGCCATTTTCGCGGCCGCGAAGAATGGTCACGCACCCGCTGTGGAACGGCTTTTGGATGCGAAAGTGAATTCGACATCGACCGATCTGGACGGTCTGACGCCCTTCATGCTCGCGGCCCGCAATGGGCATGCCGAGGTCATGGAGACCTTGCTGAAGAAAGAAGCCGCCGGCGACGTGCACGCCACCAAGTTCTATGGGGAAAACGCCACCATGCTGGCGGCGTCGAACGGCCACGCCGAAGTGATCGCGCTGCTGCTGCGCCACGGTCTTGCGGGCAACCTGGAACGCTGGTCCGGCGAATCCTCCGAGACGGCTCTGACCCAGGCAGCGGCCAACGGACATGCGGACGTGGTGAAACTGCTGTTGGACGCGGGCGCGCACGGCAGCCTGGCGCGAGCCGAACGATTGGCGAAATCGAAGGGCCACCCCAAGGTATTGCATCTGCTGGTCGAAGCCCGGAACGCCAATAAAAAAGCCAGCCAGTCGGCCCCCGGCACGAGCAAAAGCACAAGCGCCTGAGCCGCGAACGGCCGCCACGTGCCGCGGGTCATCCATCGCCACTACGGCCAATTGCGGTCATGGCTTGACCTGCGCAGTGGCTGAACGGGTGCGACGGGCGGAAGAAGCCCTTGCCCTCCCCGCGCCGTCTGCCGCTTTGCCCGCGCACCTTTCCTACAGCCGCAGCCCCGCTCTGCTGACGCCCGTGACGCGGCAGCGCTGAAATGATCGCTCCATACCTCATCCCACCGGAGTCCTCACCATGCTGAAATACGCCATCGTCTTCGCCATCATCTCTCTCATCGCTGGCGCGCTGGGGTTCACCGGGGTCGCTGCGGGCGCTGCCGGCATCGCGAAGATCCTGTTCTTCATCTTCCTGGTGATCGCCGTGGTCTTCGTCGTGCTGGCCGTGCTGGGCATCGGCGCGGCACGCAAGGCGCTCAAGTGAAGGGGCCGCACGCATGAACATCTTCGAAGCCCTGCGCGAAAGCCACGAGCGGCAGCGCGACATGGTCCGCCAGGTGGAGGCCACCAGCGGCGACACCCCGGAGCGGCACGAGCGGTTCATCGAGCTCAAGCGAGAACTGGCGGCCCATGAGCTGGCCGAAGACCGCCACTTCTACCGGCCGCTCATGGAGCACGATGCCGGCATCGACCTGTCGCGCCACGCCATCGCAGAGCACCATGCCCTGGACGAACTGGTCGAAGACCTGGAGGCCGCCGACCCCGGCAGCTCCGCCTGGCTGGCGGTGGCCAAAAAACTGGGCGAGAAGGTGCGGCACCATCTGGAGGAAGAGGAACACCGGTTCTTCCAGATGGCCGGCAAGCTGCTCACCGAAAAGCAGAAGACCGAACTGGCGAAGCAGTACCTGCAAACCTACGACGAAGCCAAGGCGGTCGCCGCCTGAGATGCGTCTTGCTCCGTTCCCCCCAAGCCCCGAAAGGGGCTTTTTTCTGTTCAGAGCGCGCGGGACGACAGCGCCAGGGCCTTTCGGAACGCGGGGCGCAGGCGGTACATCTGCGCGGGCCGGTGGGCGCCGCCCTGCACCAGGCCGGGCACGGGTTCGAGCATGTCCAGCTCGTCCATCTTGCGGCGAAAGCTCACCTTGTTGAGCGGCTCGCCCAGCACCGCCTCGTACACCGCCTGCAGCTGCGGCAGGGTGAATGCGTCGCCGCACAGGTGCACGGGCAGCGAGGAATACAGGCTCTTGCTGCGCACGCGCGCCAGCGCCGCATCCACCATGGCGCGGTGGTCGAACGGCAGGGGCGGCAAGTCGTCGACCGGCACCAGCTTCAGGCCCTGCCGGGGCGGGATGCCCTGGAGCGCCTCGCCAGGCACCAGCGCGCAGTAGGCCACCGCCAGCGACCAGCCCCGCGGGTCGCGCGCCAGGCCCGAGAACGTGGCGAGCTGCTCCAGGTAAGGGCTTTGCAGGCCGGCCTTCTCGCGCAGCACGCGCGCGGCGCTGGCCTGGGCATCGGCATCGTCCTGCGCATGGATGTAGCCCCCCGGCAAAGCCCACGCGCCGGCATAGGGGGCCTTATCGCGGCGCACGAGCAGCGCGTGGAGGGCGCCGCCCTGCAGCGTGAGCAGCACGGTATCCACGGTGCAGATGACGGTGGGCGAAGCGGCGGAGGACATCGAGGGGATGGTTATGTGCAGGATTGGACGAACGAGCCTACCACTCCCGGAATGCCGATGCCACCCATCCAGTCCCGTCGACCGGCTTTTCATTTCCTGACAATGCCTTTCGGCCCACTTAGTTGCAAACTCAAACTAACAGGAATAGACTGCACCCATTGCCCCGAGGACCTTGCACCATGACCCGATCCATGAACCGCCCCTTGACGACCCAGCTGCTGGTGATCGACCCCCAGAACGATTTCTGCGACCTGCCCACCGAGTGGCAGCCGGCGCACCCGCTCACCGGCCAGTCCATCGCCCCCGCCTTGCCCGTGCCCGGCGCCCATGCCGACATGCAGCGCCTGGCCGCCTTCATCCGGCGCCATGGCCCGGCGCTGGAGGCGATCACCGTCACGCTCGACTCGCACCAGCGCCACGACGTGGCGCACCCCCCGTTCTGGCGCCAGGGCGATGGCGGCGAGGTCGCCCCGTTCACGACCATCACCGCGGCGCAGGTGCGCGCCGGCGCGTTCGCCCCGCGCGATGCCGCAGCCCTGCCCCGCGTGCTGGCCTACCTGGACGCGCTGGAGGCGCAAGGGCGCTACACGCTGATGGTGTGGCCGGTGCACTGCGAGATCGGCAGCTGGGGCCACGGCGTGCATGCCGACGTGCTGGCCGCCTGCGGCGCGTGGCAGGCACAGCGCCAGCGCGCGGTGCACCCCGTGTTCAAGGGCACCAACCCCTGGACCGAGCACTACAGCGCCATCGAGGCGGAGGTGCCCGATGCCGACGACCCCGCCACCTTGCTCAACACCCGGCTGCTCCACGCGCTGGGGACGGCGGACCGCCTCGTCATTGCGGGCGAGGCCGGCAGCCACTGCGTGCGCGCCACCACCGAGCACATCGTGCAGCACCTGCCCCGGCTGCAGCCGGGCTGGCGGGCGGACCGCCTCGTGCTGCTGACCGACTGCATGGCGCCCGTGGCCGGTTTCGGGGCGCAGCAGCAGGACTTTCTGGACGCCCTGCAGGCCCAGGGAGCGCAACTGGCGCGCAGCGATGAAATCAGCCTCTAGCGCATGTTCGCTCCCGGCATCCACTCCTAAAAACATAGCAATCGCCATGCAACCCGTCATCACCAGCCTGCTCGATACCGACCTCTACAAATTCACGATGTGGCAGGCGCTGCTGCACAGCCACCCGCAGACGCAGGCCGAGTACCGCTTCGTCTGCCGCAACCGGCCGGCCTATCCGCTGGCCGAGCTGCTCGGCGAAGTGAACGCGGCGCTGGACGCGCTGTGCACGCTGCGGTTTTCCCCCGGTGAGCTGGACTACCTGGCCGGCCTGCGCTTCATCAAAAGCGACTTCGTGGACTTTCTGCGCCTGTTCCAGTTCCAGCGCGCGTTCATCGAGGCACGGGCCGAGGGCGGCGACCTGCACATCGTGGCGCGCGGCCCGCAGGTGCATGTGATGGGGTTCGAGATCTTCGTGCTGGCGATCGTGAACGAGCTGTATTTCCGCCGCTTCGACCCGGCCGCGGCGCTGGCCGAAGGACGCCGCCGGCTGGCGGACAAGATCGCGCACGTGCAGGCGCTCTCGGGCGAGCCCGAGCGCACGCACCCGTTCGAGATGTTCGACTTCGGGCTGCGCCGGCGCTACAGCGGCGCTTGGCAGCGCGAGGTGGTGCAAGCCTTCGCACAGCAGGCGCCGCAGTGGTTCAAGGGCACCTCCAACGTGATGCTGGCGCGCGACCTGAACCTGGTGCCCATCGGCACCATGGCGCACGAGTATTTGCAGACCTACCAGGCCCTGGGCGTACGGCTGCGCGACTTTCAAAAAGCGGCGCTGGAGGACTGGGTGCAGGAGTACCGGGGCGACCTCGGGATCGCGCTGACCGATACGGTGGGCATGGACGCCTTCCTGGCCGACTTCGACCTGTACTTCGCCAAGCTGTTCGACGGCCTGCGCCACGATTCGGGCGACCCGGTGGCCTGGGGCGAGAAGGCGCTGGCGCACTACGCCCGCCTGCGCATCGACGCGCACACCAAGCGGCTCGTGTTCTCGGACGGGCTGAACGTGGACAAGGCGCTGTCGCTGCACCGCCATTTCAGCGACCGGGTACAACTGGGCTTCGGCATCGGCACGCAGCTCACCAACGACATGGGCGTGGCGCCGCTCAACATCGTGATGAAGATCACCCACGCCAACGGCCAGCCGGTGGCCAAGCTCTCGGACAGCCCGGGCAAGACGCTGTGCGACGACGAAACCTACCTGGCCTACCTGCGGCAGGTGTTCAACGTGCCACCGCCATGAGGCGCCGCGGCACGCCGCCGCCCCGCCACCGAACCATCGCCGCTTGAAGAAGAAAGACAGAAAGGAAAGACCCCATGCTCCGCATCACCCTGGCCCAACTCAACCTCACCGTGGGCGACATCGAAGGCAACGTCGAGCGCATGATCGCCGCCGCGCGGGAGGCCGCGGCCGCGCAGTCCGACCTCGTGGTGTTCTCCGAGTTGTCGCTGTGCGGCTACTACCCGGGCGACCTGCTGGAGGAGCCCGCCTTTCTCGAACGCCTGGACGCGGGCCTGGCGCGGCTGTGCGAGGCATCGGCCGGCCTGCCTGCGCTGCACTGGGTGGTCGGCATGCCGGTGCGCACGCCGGGGCCGGGCAAGCGGCTGCTGAATGCGCTGCGGGTGCTGCGGGCGGGCGAGGTGCGGCTGTCGTATGCCAAGCAGCTGCTGCCCACCTACAACGTCTTCGACGAGCGCCGCCATTTCGAGCCCGGCCCGGACGTGGCCAAGGTGCTGCGCATCGGCACCTCGCAGGTGGGGTTCATCGTGTGCGAGGACGGCTGGAACGACAGCGGCGGCGACTACCAGACCAACCCCTTCCAGCGCATGGCCGATGCCGCGCCCGACCTGGTGGTGAGCATCAACGCCAGCCCCAGCCACATCGGCAAGCGCGAACTGCGCCATCAGGTGTTCGGCGATGCGGCGCGGCGGCACGGCCTGCCCATCGTCTACGTGAACCAGGTCGGCGGACACGACCAGCTGGTCTATGACGGCGCTTCCTTCGCGGTCGAGCCCGAGGACGGTGTGGTCTTCGAATCGCGCCGCTTCGAGGAGGACGTGTCCACCGTGCAGCTGCTGGACAACGGCCACTTCGCCCGGCTGGACGGCACCGACCTGCCGCCCGTGCCGCGCGAGGGCCTGCCCACCATGGCGTTCTACCGCCAGCAGATCGTGCTGGGCCTGCGGGACTACGCACGCCGCTGCGGGTTCACCCAGGCGGTGGTGGGCAGCTCGGGCGGCATCGACAGCGCGCTCACGCTGGCGCTGGCGGCCGAAGCGCTGGGGCCGCAGAACGTGGTTGGCATCACCATGCCCTCGCGGTTTTCGTCCAGCGGCTCGGTGGACGATTCGGTGCAGCTGTGCCGCAACCTGGGCGTGGTGCTGCACACCCATCCCATCGCGGACCTGGTGGCGGGCTTTTCCGCGCAGTTCGAGACGAGCTTCGGGCAGCCGCTGCGCGGCCTGCCGCTGGAGAACGTGCAGGCGCGCATCCGCGGCACGACGCTGATGGAGTTTTCCAACGCCTTCGGCCACCTGCTGCTCACCACCGGCAACAAGTCGGAAATCTCGGTGGGCTACTGCACGCTGTACGGCGACACCAACGGCGGCCTGGGCCTGCTGGGCGACCTGTACAAGACCGAGGTGTTCGAGCTGTCGCGCCACGTGAACGAGAACGCGGGGCGCGAGATCATTCCCCAGGCCATTATCGACAAGCCGCCCTCGGCCGAGCTCGCTCCCGGCCAGAAGGACGACGACAGCCTGCCGCCCTACCCCGTGCTGGACGAGATCCTCAAGCTGCTCATCGAAGGCGAGGGTCTGTCGCGCGCCGAGTACGCCAACGCGCAGGACTTCGCACGCCAGCTGCAGGCCAGCGCGGACGGCCGGGCCCTGGCGCACCGCGTGCGCATGCTGGTGGCGCGCAGCGAATACAAGCGGCGCCAGGCCCCGCCCATCGTGCGTGTGCGGGCCAAGGCCTTCGGCACCGGGCGGCAGATGCCGATTGCGGCGCGGTATGTGTGAGGCGGTGGCCTGCGCCACAGAGAGTTTTGCATCAAAAATGCCCCCAGCGCAATCATTACTAAGGCATATAGCTATTATTTTTATAGCAATCCCATGAATCCGGCCGCGCGGTGACCCATGTGGAGCGGTCGGTGCATTCGCAGCGCCCGCCGCCCGCCCCGGCCCGCCCGGCTACATTCCCAGCAGCCCCGACGGCGCCGCTCACGGCGCGGGGCGCCCAACCGGAACACACATGTACGACACCGCCATCTACATCGGCCGCTTCGAGCCCGTCCACAACGGCCATCTGGCCCTTTTGCAGCGCGCGCTGGACAGCGCCCACACCGTGATCGTGGTCATGGGCTCGGCCTGGCAGGCCCGATCGCCCAAGAACCCGTTCACCTGGGCCGAGCGCGAAGCCATGCTGCGCAATGCCCTGCCCGAGGCCGATCGGGCCCGGCTGACCGTGCTGCCCGTGCGCGATCACTACAACGAGGCCCTGTGGGTGGCGGCGGTGCTGCGCGCCGTGTCCACGCACGTGCTGCCCGATGCGCGCATCGGCCTGGTCGGCCATTTCAAGGACGCGACCAGCAGCTACCTGGACGCCTTCCCCGGCTGGTCGCTGATCCCCATGGACCGGCAGGGCACCATCGATGCCACCGCCATCCGCGACGCGTATTTCGGCGCGGCGCCGCAGGGCGTGCTGACGGCGCTCGGCCCCCTGGCCGACCAGATGCCGGCCAGCACGCTCGAATTTTTGGACGTGTTCGCCCGGCAGCCGCACTACGCGGCGCTGCAGGAAGAATGGCGCGTGCTGCGCAGCTACCGCGAATCGTGGGCGCAGGCGCCGTACCCGCCGGTGTTCGTGACGGTGGACGCGGTGCTTCGCTGCCAGGACCACGTGCTCGTCATCCGCCGCGCGCACGCCCCGGGCAAGGGCCAGCTGGCCATGCCGGGCGGCTTCATCGAGCAGCGCGAGACGCTGTGGCAGTCGTGCCTGCGCGAGCTGGCCGAAGAGACGCACTGCGACGTGCCCGACGCCACCCTGCGCCGCGCACTGCGCGCCACGGCCGTCTTCGACCACCCCGACCGCAGCCAGCGCGGGCGCACCATCACGCACGCCCACTACTTCGACCTGGGCGATGTGCCGTTCCCTGCGGTGCAGGCCGATGACGACGCCATGCAGGTGCAGTGGATACCGGTCGCGGACCTGGCGGCCATGGAAGAGGCCTTCTTCGAGGACCATTTCCACATGCTGGACCACTTCTTGAACCTGACCGGCGCGCACAGCGCCGGTTAGGGGCTGGCCGCCCGCCCCCAGCGGGCGCGGACGACCACCTCGAAGCCGGCAGCCGTCCGGCAGCCGTTACTGGCTCAACTGGGCCGCGGTGGCGGCGTCGAGCCGGCCGGTGATGGGCAGGCCGCGCTCCTTCTGGAAGGCACGCAGGGCGGCCGCCGTCTTGGCGCCCATCGCGCCATCGGGCGTGCCGGTGTCATGCCCCAGGGCGTTCAGCTTGGCCTGCGCATCGCGCAGCGACAGGCCACCGGTGGCCGACGACACGGGCTGCGCGCGCGGCGCCGAGGTCTGCGACGGCGCGGCGCCGCCATCCACCCCCAGGCGACCGCCGCCGCCCAGGCCCTGGCCCTTGACCGACTGGGCCTTGTAGCTGCGCAGCGAACGCACCATCTGGTTGAAGGCGTCCATGAAGGCCGCGGCGATCACCTTGCCTTCGGCCGTGTTGCTGTAGCCGCCCAGGCGCGCGCCGCCCGAGCCGCCGAACAGCTGGCCCACGGCGCCGAAATCGGTCTTGGAGGCGCTGCCTTCCGAGGCAGCGACCTGCACGCCGGAGCGGTGGTCGATGAGGGTGAGCAATGCGCTCGCCTCCTTGGTGTTCAAGCTGCCGCCCAGCGCTGCCAGCAAGCCGCCCGCGCGTCCGCCCACCAGGCCGCCTAGCGATGCGGAGGCCCCGCCGGCGTTGTCGTTGTTGAACACGATTTCCGGGGACAGGCCGTAGTCGGAGGCGACCATCTGGCCCTTGCCGAAGTTGCTGCCGCCGCGCATTTCGCCCGACTGCATGATGGCGCGCTCGCGGTCCATGGCCGTCATGCCGGCCGCGCCGCGCTCGATCACGACGAAGCAGTTGGACTGCTGCACCAGCAGGCGCAGCAGGTTGGCCGTGGGCGGCAGGCGGTATTCGTTGCGCAGGATGGTGTACCAGCCGGCCTGCTGGTTCTCGATCAGCGAGACGGTGCCCAGTGGCGATTCGCAGCGTTCGAGCTGGCTGCTGGCGCCTTCGGTGGCACCGCCGGCCGCGCTGCCCGTGGCCACGGTCTTGGCATCGGGGCTGCCCATGCGCATGTTGGTGGTCTCGCAGCCGGCCAGGGCCAGCGCGGCCACCACGGTGGCGGCCACGAGGGTCGCGCGGGCGGGGGTGGAAGGAAAGCAGGCGGAGGCAGCGCGCCCAGCGGGCTGGTTCGGTGTCGTCATGGAAGGCATGGCTTCAAGCAAAGCGTTGAACGTTATGCGCTGCGGGGGCCTGCCACAACCCCACCGGGGGAGGGTTGCTGTAACACGGCGGCAGGCCGCCGCCCCAGCCACGCACCATTCAGGTGCCGGCGCGTTCCAGCATGGCATGCAGCAGCACGTTGCAGCCAGCGGTGATGTGCCCGGGTTGGGCGTCTTCGATCTCGTTGTGGCTGATGCCGTCCTTGCACGGAATGAAGACCATGCCCGCAGGTGCCAGGCGCGCCATGTAGACCGCATCGTGCCCCGCGCCCGACACGGCTGGCATGTGGCTGTAGCCCAGGCTGGCGGCCGCCCGGCCCACCGCGTCCACGCAGTCGGGGTGGAACACCTGCGCGGGGTAGCTGGACACCAAGTCGATCTGGATCGGCAGGCCGGTTTCGGCGCTAAGGCGGGCGGCCACGTCGCGGATGTCCCGGTCCATGCTTTCGCAATCGGCGTCGGTGGCGTTGCGCAGGTCGATGCTGAACTTGACCTGGCCGGGGATCACGTTGCGACTGTTGGGGTGCACCTGCACCATGCCCACCGTGCCGCGACCGTGCGGCGGGTGGCGGTGCGCGCAGGCCACCACCTCCTGCATGAGGCGCGTGGCAACCTGCAGCGCATCCTTGCGCAGGGCCATGGGCGTGGGGCCGGCATGGGCCTCCATGCCGGTCACGGTGCAGTCGTACCAGCGGATGCCGAGCACGCCCGTCACGACGCCGATGGTCTTGCCGTGGTCCTCCAGCACCGGGCCCTGCTCGATGTGGGTCTCGAAATACGCACCGATGGGGTGGTCGCCGGGTACCTGATCGCCCACGTAGCCGATGCGCTCGAGCTCGCCCTTCACCGTCTTGCCTTCGGTATCGGTGGCGGCGTAGGCATGCTCCAGGGTGAAGGCCTTGGCGAACACGCCCGAGCCCATCATCACGGGCACGAAGCGGCTGCCTTCCTCGTTGGTCCAGAAGGCCACCTCGATCGGCGCCTCGGTCTCGATGCCGTGGTCGTTCAGCGTGCGCACCACCTCGATGCCGGCCAGCACGCCGTAGTTGCCGTCGAACTTGCCGCCCGTGGGCTGGGTGTCGATGTGGCTGCCGGTCATGATGGGCGGAAGGTTGTTATTGCGCCCCGGGCGGCGCATGAAGCCGTTGCCGATCTGGTCGATGGTGACGGTCATGCCGGCCTCGCGCGCCCAGCGGGTGACGAGGTCGCGGCCCTGCTTGTCCAGGTCGGTGAGGGTGAGGCGGCAGACGCCGCCCTTGGGCGTGGCGCCGATCTGCGCCAGCTCCATGAGCGAATCCCACAAGCGCTCGCCGTTGACGCGCAGGTGGCTGATGTCGGTTCGGGTGGTCGTGTCCATGGTGTTCTCCGGATGCGTGGGCGGCCGTCAGCGGGCGACCGCGGTAGGGGCGAGGTCCTGCGCGCGCTTTTGCACGGCCTGGAACTGGGGGCCGAACGCGGGGCGCTTGATGTAGCGGCCCCGGCCCGGCTCGGCGCGCAGGTCGCCGTTGGCGAACACCACGCGCCCCTGGCTGATGGTGTGGCTGGGAATGCCGCGCACGGTGCGGCCCTCGAAGATGTTGAAGTCGCCCTTGCTGTGCTGCGTCTTCGCGGAAAACGTCTTCGTGCCTTGCGGATCCCAGAGCACCAGGTCGGCATCGGCCCCGGTACCGACGAAGCCTTTGCGCGGGTAGATGTTGAAGAGTTTGGCCGCGTTGGTGGAGGTGATCGCGACGAACTCCGAGGGCGTGAGCCGCCCGGTGTTCACGCCGCCGTCCCAGATGGCGGCCATGCGCTCTTCCACGCCGCCGGTGCCGTTGGGGATCTTGGCGAAGTTGTCGCGGCCCATGGCTTTCTGCGCAGCGCAGAAGGTGCAGTGGTCGGTGGCCGTGGTGTGCAACTGGCCCGATTGCAGGCCGCGCCACAGCGCCTCCTGGTGGCCGCCCGAGCGGGGGCGGAACGGCGGGCTCATCACGTGGGCGGCGGCGGTGGCGAAGTCCGGGTCGCGGTACACGCTGTCGTCGATCAGCAGGTGGCCGGCCAGCACTTCGCCGAACACGCGCTGGCCCCGGGCGCGGGCGCGGGCGATGGCCTCGGCCGCCTCGGCGCAGCTCACATGCACCACGTAGATGGGCACGCCCAGCACGTCGGCGATGGCGATGGCGCGGTTGGCCGCCTCGGCCTCCACCATGGGCGGGCGGGCCAGCGGATGGCCCTCGGGACCGGTGATGCCCATCTTGGCCACCTCCTGCTGCAGCAGGTAGACGAGTTCGCCGTTCTCGGCGTGCACGGTGGGCATGGCGCCCAGCTCCAGCGCGCGCCGGAAGCTGTTCACCAGCGTTTCGTCGTCGCACATGATGGCGTTCTTGTAGGCCATGAAGTGCTTGAAGCTGTTGACGCCCTCTTCCTGCACCAGCGTGCCCATGTCGGCCCGCACCTGCTCGCTCCACCAGGTGACGGCCACGTGAAAGCCATAGTCGGCCGCCGATTTCTCGGCCCAGCCGCGCCACTTGCGGTAGGCCTCCATCATCGGCTCCTGCGGATCGGGGATCACGAAGTCGATGATGCTGGTGGTCCCACCCGCCAGGCCCGCCGCCGTGCCGGTGAAGAAATCGTCCATGGTGACGGTGCCCATGAAGGGCAGCTGCATGTGCGTGTGCGGATCGATGCCGCCCGGCAGCACGTACTGGCCGCTCGCGTCCAGCGTCTCGGCACCGGCAGGCGCCTCGCCCGCCACATCGGGGCCCACGGCGGCGATGCGGCCGTCCACGCACAGCACGTCGGCGTGCTCTTCGCGGTCGGCATGCACCACGGTGCCGCCGCGGATCAGCACGGCGTTGGAAGGGGTCGGGCTCATGGCAGGTCTCCTGAAGGATGAAGGGGTGGTCGCCGTGCTCAGGCGCGGCGCAGCGGAGTGGGTGCCGGGCGTGCCTGGCCGGCCATGCCGAGGCGGTACACCACGGCGGCAATGGCCAGGCCGATGAACCAGGCATAGGCATAGATCTGCTTGAACACCTCGCCCACACCGGGGAAGGTGGCCGGGAACGCCGCGTTCAGAAAGCCGGGAACGTTGGGCGCCACGCCCAGCACGAAGGCCACCACGGCCACCGCATTCCAGCCGCCGCGGTAGCGGTAGGCGCCGCGCTCCTCGTACAGCGCGGCCACGTCCAGCTCGGTGCGACGCACCAGGTAGTAGTCCACCATCAGGATGCCGGCCACCGGCCCCAGCAGCGCCGAGTAGCCGATGAGCCAGGTGAAGATGTAGCCCTGTGTCGATTCGAGGATCTTCCACGGCATCATCGCGATGGCGATGCCCACGGTGATGTAGCCGCCCACCCGATAGCTGATGCGCGACGGGCTCAGCGCGGAGAAGTCGTACGCCGGTCCCACGAGGTTGGCAGCGAGGTTCACGCTGACGGTGTCGATCAGCAGGATGATGAGCGCGATCAGCACGGCCGCGCCCGTCATGCGGCTGGCCAGGTCCACCGGGTCCCACAGCGCCTTGCCATAGATGACCACCGTGGCCGAGGTCACGAACACCGCCAGCGCGGCCAGCAGGCCCATGGGCACGGGCAGGCCGATGGCCTGGCCTACCACCTGATCGCGCTGCGACCGGGCAAACCGCGTGAAGTCGGGAATGTTGAGCGCCAGCGTGGCCCAGAAGCCCACCATGGCGGTCAGCGACGGCCAGAACACGGCGCTGAACTGCCCCGCCTTCTTGCCGCCGGGCGCGAACTGCGAGGGCTGGTCCAGGATGGGCCCGAAACCGCCCGCTTTGTCATACGCCCACCACAGCAGCAGAAAGCAGATGACGATCTTGATCGGCGCCGTCCACGTTTCGAGCTTGCGGATGGACTCGATGCCGTGCACCACGAAATAGAACTGGATGGCCCAGAACACCAGGAAGCACACCAGCTGGCCCAGGTTGATGCCCAGCCCCGCGATCTTGTCGCCCTCCAGGGGATGCCCGAGGAGCACGCCGGCCAGCGTGTAGATCATCATTCCGCCAAACCAGGTCTGGATGCCGTACCAGCCGCAGGCCACCAGTGCGCGCAACAGCGCCGGCAGCTTGGCGCCGCGCGTGCCGAACGACGCGCGCGCCAGCACCGCATAGGGAATGCCGTACTTGGCCCCTGCGTGGCCGATGAGCAGCATGGGCACCAGCACGATCAGGTTGCCCAGGAACACCGTGCCCACCGCCTGTCCCCACGACATGCCGCTGTCGATCAGGCTGGCGGCCAGCGTGTAGGCGGGGATGCACATCACCATGCCCACCCACAGGGCCGCGAAGTGGTACCAGCGCCAGGTGCGCTGGTGCGGCTGGGTGGGCGCCAGGTCGTCGTTCCACAGTTCGTTGCTGGCACCGGGGGCATGCAGGGTCTTCATGGGGCGGTCTCCGAGACGTTGCAGACAGGCTGGCAGGCGGAAGGCGGGCGCGAAGGTGCGCACCAACGCGGGCAATGGGCCGCGGCAGCGCGGCTCAGGCGGCCACGCGCTGCGGGTTGTTGGGGTGCATGGTCCAGTTGGCGTACTCGCCTGTCACCACCTTGCCGGTGCGCGCATCGACCTCGCCAGGCGCGAGGCTGCGCAGCGTGATGCATTCGGGCACGGGGCAGATCGACACGCACAGGTTGCAGCCCACGCATTCGGCCTCGTTCACCTCGAACCGGCGCACGCCGCCATCCTTGGTGAAGGTGATGGCCTGGTGCGACGTGTCTTCGCACACCACGTGGCAGCGGCCGCACTGGATGCAGGCATCCTGGTCGATCACCGCCTTGTCGATGTGGTTCAGGTCCAGCTGCTTCCAGTCCTTGACCGTCGGCACGGCCTGGCCGCGGAAGTCGTCGAGGGTGTGGTAGCCGTGCGCGTCCATGAAGTTGGACAGCCCATCGCACATGTCCTGCACGATCTTGAAGCCGTAGACCATGGCCGCCGTGCACACCTGCACGGTGCCGCAGCCCAGGGCGATGTACTCGGCCGCATCGCGCCAGGTGGAGATGCCGCCGATGCCGCTGATGGGCAGGCCGGCGGTCTGCGCGTCGCGCGCGATCTCGGCCACCATGTTGAGCGCGATGGGCTTGACCGCCGGGCCGCAATAGCCGCCGTGCGAGCCCAGGCCGCCGGTGCTGGGACTCATGGCCATGCGCTCCAGGTCCACGCCCATGATGGAGTTGATGGTGTTGATGAGCGACACCGCATCGGCCCCGCCGGCTTGGGCAGCGCGGGCGGGCTGGCGCACGTCGGTGATGTTGGGCGTGAGCTTCACGATCACCGGCAGCCGGCTGTAGTGCTTGCACCAGGCTGTCACCATCTGGATGTATTCGGGCACCTGGCCCACGGCGGCGCCCATGCCGCGCTCGCTCATGCCGTGCGGGCAGCCGAAGTTCAGCTCGATGCCGTCGGCCCCCACGTCCTCCACCATGGGCAGGATGCGCTTCCAGCTTTCTTCCACGCAGGGCACCATGAGCGAGACGATCATTGCGCGGTCGGGCCAGTTGCGTTTGACGCGGCGGATCTCGTCCAGGTTGGTCTGCAGCGGGCGGTCGGTGATGAGCTCGATGTTGTTGAGCCCGATCACGCGGCGGTCTTGCGACATCAGCGTGGCATAGCGCGGGCCGTTGACGTTGACCACGTGCGGGTCTTCGCCCAGCGTCTTCCAGACCACGCCGCCCCAGCCCGCCTCGAAGGCGCGGGTGACATTGATTTCCTTGTCGGTGGGCGGTGCGGAGGCCAGCCAGAATGGATTGGGGCTCTCGATGCCGAGAAAGCGGCTGCGGATGTCTGCCATGGGAAATGCTCCGGGGGTGCGGGGTGTTGGAGGGAGAAGGCGCCGGCCGTCAGCCGCGCAGCGCCTCGCTGATGGAGAGGGCGGCCACCTTGCCGTGCTCGACCGCCTCGACCGTGAGGTCGCGCCCGCCGGCACGGCAGTCCCCGCCGGCCCACAGCCGCGCCACGCTGGTGCGGCCCATGTCGTCGGTGGCGATGCGCCCGCCCTGCAGGGCCACCGTGGGACCTGCATGCTCGGGCAGGTAGCTCTGGCCGATGGCCTTGAGCACCATGTCGGCCTCCAGCGTGAAGGATTCGCCCGTGTCCACGAGGCGTCCACCCGCCAGGGCCGTGGCCGCGAACCGCATGCCACGCACCACCCCGCCTTCGCTGAGCAGTTCCTTCGGCGCCGCCCAGTGGCGGATGGCAACGCCGTTCGTCTGCGCCCAGCGCTGCTCCACGGCGGAGGCGGACATGCCGTCGGCACCGCGGCGATAGACGATCGTCACCTCTTCGGCGCCCAGCTTGCGCGCCTGCACGGCAGCGTCCACAGCCGTCATGCCGCCGCCGATCACGACCACGCGGCGGCCCACGGGGACGGTCGAAAGGTCCTGCGCTTGGCGCACGTCGGCAATGAAGTCGACCGCGTTGCACAGCCCCTCGACCTGCGGCTCGGCGATGCCCAGCGCATTGACGCCCGCCAGTCCCAAACCCAGGAACACGGCGTCGTAGGCCTGAAGCAGGCTGTCCACGGTGGCATCGCGGCCCAGAACCTGGTTGCAGCGCACCTCGATGCCGCCGATGGACAGCAGCCATTCGATTTCCTTTTGCGCGAAGCCGCCCGTGGTCTTGTAGCTGGCCAGGCCGTATTCGTTCAAACCGCCCAGCTTGGGGCGCGCCTCGAACAGCACCACGTCGTGCCCGCGCACCGCCAGGCCATGGGCGCAGGCCAGCCCTGCGGGCCCCGCACCCACCACAGCCACCCGGCGGCCCGTGGGCGCGGCACGGGTGAACAGGGGCGCGCCCGGGTCGGCAAAGTACGCATCGGTGGCGTGGCGCTGCAGCGCGCCGATCTCCACCGGCTTGTCGTCATGCGAGTTGCGCACGCAGGCCTGCTCGCACAGCACCTCGGTCGGGCAGACGCGGGCGCACATGCCGCCGAGCGGGTTGGCCTCGAGAATGGCGCGGGCCGCGCCGCGGTCGTTGCCCTGTGCGACGCGGTGGATGAATGCGGGAATGTCGATGCCGGTCGGGCACGCCGTGGCGCACGGCGCATCGAAGCAGTAGTAGCAGCGCTCGGCCTCTACCAGAGCCTGCGCCTTGGTGAGCGGCGGATGCGCGTCGCCGAAGTTCACGGCGTAGTCGGCCAGGTTCAGGCGTGCGGCATGAATGCCGCACGCGCGGCTTGCGGTCGTTTCCATCGGTAGTCCTCGGGGCGAAGGGTCAGGGACGGGAGATCAGGGACGGGAAAGGGGCGCGCGAACGCGGCGTGGCGCGTGGGCGTGGCGCTTGCGGCGTTGGCGGGGCCAGGCGCAGGCGGCCGGGCGGCCGCACATCGGAACAGTCTGCAGAGGTTTCATCGGGGGGCCTCGCTGTCGTGGTGCAGGTGTCTTCGGCGGTGCCGTGCCCTGCTGGTTTCAATTTACCAATCAGTAAAAATTTACCAATCGGTAAAATCCCCTAGTGCAAACACCGTGCCAGCGAAAACACCCCGCAGTCGTTCCACAATGGTGCAAATGAGCCCTTCGCCCAAGCCCTCCCGCCCCGCACCTGTGCGAACGCGCACCGCCCTGCAGCCCCCCGCGCCCGATGGAGCGCCCGCCGACCCGGGGCGCCCGCCCACCGCCTCGCGGCTCAAAAAGGAACAGGCCATCCTCACCGAGGCGGAGACGCAGTTTGCGCAGTTCGGTTTCGAGGGCGCGTCGCTGGAGAGCATCGCCGCGGCCATCGGGCTGAGCCGCCACAACCTGCTGTACTACTTTCCGAACAAGGAGGCGCTGTACCTGCGCGTGCTGGACGACGTGCTCAACCAGTGGCTGGCCGGCATGGAAGAGATGTCCCATGGCGATGATCCGCACGAGGCGCTGCGCCGCTACATCCGCGCCAAGCTGCGCTCGTCGCTGGAGCGGCCGAACGCCGCCAAGGTGTTCGCCAAGGAGGTCATCGCCGGTGCGCCGCGCTACGCGGGCGTGATCGCCGAACGCGTGGGCCCCGTGCTCAAGAACGATGTGCGCACCTTCGAGCGCTGGGCGCGCGAGGGCCGCATCGCCAAGGTGAATTTCACCCATCTCATGTTCATCATCTGGTCAGTGACCCAGGCCTACGCGGACCAGCAGGCCCAGTTCGCGCTGCTGCTGGGCAAGCCCGCGCTGACCGAGCGCGACTACGACAAGGCGGAGGAATTGCTCTGCCACCTGGTGCTGCGGGGCCTGGAACCCGGGCCGGCGGCGCCCGCCCAGGACTGAAATCGGGCCGCCGGGCCGCTGGCAATGGCCCGGCCTGGAGGCACCCCGCATCCGGCGGTGCCAAGCGGGTGCGAAAATTCCATCGCTTAGACTTCCCGGCTGCCTGCGCGCACTGCCACGCACCGCTGCGCCCGTCCACCTGCTTCCTATCCGCCCATGGTCAAACCGTCCATTTCCCTTGCTGTATTCGGCATCGCCGTTCTGGCGGCCGTGCTGGCCATCTACCTGCCCGGCTGGAACCATGCGTTGCTGTTCGACGATCTGCGGCTTTCCGACGGCGCGATCTTCGGTAGCTACGGCAGCCTGCTCACCTTCAAGCAGCGGATGCTGTCATATGGCAGCTTCATCTGGGTGGACTCCTTGGCTGGCCCCGGCTGGGGCAAGCAGCGGCTCGTGAACATTGCACTGCATCTGGCCACGGTGGCCGCGCTGTATGCGCTGGTGCGCGACCTGCTGGCCCGCACGCGCTTCCCGGAGGAATTCGAATCGCAGCCGCATTTCGGCCTGTCGCAACAGGCGGCGGTGCGGGTGGGCGTGGCACTGTTCGCGGTCAATCCCATGGCGGTGTATGCCGTGGCGTACCTGGTGCAGCGCTCGATCGTCATGGCCACGCTGTTCTCGGTGCTGGCGTGCTGGTGTTTCGTGCGGGGCCTGTCCGGCCGGGGCGTGCTCTGGTATGGCCTGGCCCTGCTGAGCTACGTGGCGGCGGTGCTGTCCAAGGAACATGCGGTCATGGTCGCCGCGATGAGCGTGCCGCTGTATATCCATGTCCGCCGCCCGAGCTGGAAGACGGTCGCCACGCTGGCTGGCGCATCCGCCGCGCTGATCGCGGTGGCAGCGGTGGTCTTTTTTGGTATCTACGGCGAATTCATCGGCAAGCTCTTCGACCAGCGCTCGCTGGACTTCGCCCAGCAGCTGGAGCGCCTGAGCCCGGGGATCACGCAGCGCATGTACCCGCTCAGCATCCTGAACGAGGCGGCGCTCTTCTTTGCCTACGGGTTCCTGTGGTTCTTCCCCAACGTGATGTGGATGTCGGTGGACCTGCGGCCCGCGTTCCCGCTGTCGTATGCCGCATTCCCGCAGATCCTGGGCATCTTCGGCTATGTGGCGCTGTGGGCCGCCGCGCTCTGGGCCGTGCTGCGCCGCCGCGGGGCGTTGAGCCTCGTGGGCGTGGCGCTGATGTTCCCGCTGCTGCTGTACGTGACCGAGTTCGCGACCGTGTGGGTGCAGGACCCGTTCGTGCTCTACCGCAGCTATCTCTGGGCCATCGCCGTGCCGGTGCTGGTCGCCATCGTGCTGACCGGCTTCAAGCCGAAAACCATTTACGTGCTGGGCTGCATGGTGGGCCTGGTGTTCAGCCTGCTGGCGTTCGAGCGGGTGGAATCCCTGCGGGACGACTACGCCGCCTGGGGCGATGCGGCCGAAAAGATCGACCTGCAGGCATCGCCGAGCGCCGTGGGCCGCTGGCGTCCGTTCCTGAACCTTGGGGCCTACCACCTCGATCGCGGTTCGGTGGCCGAGGCCCAGAAGAGCTTTGCCACCGCCGAGGCGCTGGGATCGCTGCAGGGCTCCGCCCGCTTCAATATCGGCGTCGCGCTGCAGCAGCAAAAGAAGCACACCGAAGCCTTGGCGGCCTTCGCAGAAGCGGAAAAGCAGGGATTCACCGACCTGCCGCTGTACTACCACCGGGGCGAGTCCGCCTTCGCGCTGGGACAGTTCGCCGCGGCGTACGACGCCTTCACCCAGGGCATGACACGTGCAGCCGAAGGCGTCACCGACAAGGAGGTCGAGCGCATGCGCGAAGCCATGCGCATGCGCCGCGCCGAAGCCGCCATCGGCGCACAGCGGTACGACGACGCCATCAGCGACTTCAGCACCTTGATGAAGGCCACGCCCAACAACCAGCGGCTGATGCTGGGCCTCGGGATGGCGCAGGTCGGCAAGGGCGACACGAAAGCGGCGATCGCGCTGTTTGATCAGATCATCGCCCGCACCCCCAACGCGGCCGCGGCCTACTACGGGCGGGCCATGGCCCACCGCACGGCCGGCCGCCTCGACGACAGCCTCAAGGACCTGGACCGCGCCATCGCGATCGATCCGCGCAATCCGCAGTACCCGCAGGTGCGCGCCCAGGTGGCGGCCCTAAAGAAGTAATCTGCGGCAGAAAGAACTCCGTGGCACTGCGCGTCCTGCACATCGGCAAGTTCTTTCCGCCCTACCTGGGCGGCATGGAAGTGTTCCTGGCCGACCTCATCGAGGCCCAGCGGGCCCAAGGCATCGAGGCGTTCGCGCTGGTACACGGAACCCCACTACCGGACGACCCGCCCTGGCTGGTGCGGGTACCGGTGCAGTTCAATCTGGTCTATGCCCCCATCGCCATCGGCTTTCGCTCGGCACTGGGGCGGGCGATCCGGCGCTTTCAGCCCGATGTGCTGCACCTGCACTTGCCCAACAACTCTGCGCTGTGGGCGCTGACGCTGCCTGCGGCCCGCAAGGTGCCGTGCGTGGTGCACTGGCATTCGGACGTCGTCGTCTCGGACATCAAGCTATCCGTGGCGCTGGCGTATTTTCTGTACCGCCCGTTCGAGCACGCGGTGCTGGACCGGGCGCAAATGATCTTCGCGACGTCGCCGCCCTATCTGGAGGCCAGTGCGCCCCTGCAGCCGTGGCGCAGCAAGTGCGAGGTCATTCCCCTGGGCATCAACCTGCGGCGCCCGCCCCCGCCCGCCACCTTGCGCAGCGAGTTGCAGTGGGGCGCGAAAACGCAACTGCGGCTGCTGTCCATCGGCCGCCTCACCTACTACAAGGGGTTCGAGACGCTCATCAAGGCGGTGCAGGCCATGCCAGGAGTGGAACTGGTGATCGCCGGCGAGGGCGAGTTGCGGGTGTCGCTGGAATCCCTGATCCGGGACACCACGCCCGCCGGCCGTGAACCTGCAGTGCGCCTGGTCGGCTCGGTGCTCGATGCGGAAAAACACGCCTTGCTGGAAGGCTGCGACGTCTTTTGCCTGGCGTCGCGCGAGCGCACCGAGGCGTTCGGCATCGTGTTGCTGGAGGCCATGATGCACAAGCGCCCCTGCGTGGTGACGGACCTGCCCGGCTCCGGCATGCCCTGGGTGGTGGCCTACGCCCGTGCCGGGCTGCATGTGCCCATCGAAGACGTGGAGAGCTGGCGCAGTACCCTGGCGCGCCTGCAGCACGACACGCGGCTGCGCATCCAGTTCGGCGAGGCGGGCTACCAGGCGCTGCTCCAGCATTTCGACATTGCCCAGTGCGAACGCGCACTGGCGCACCAATACCAATACCTGGCCCTGGGCAGCACGCCAGCCGCGCCCAATCCACGCGTGCTCGTGGTGATCTCCACCCGCAACCATGCGGCAAGCATCCAGCACCTCATCCAGCGCGTTCGCGCGCTGGTGGGGGCCGACGTGCTCGTGGTGGACAACCGCAGCAGCGATGGAACCTGCCATCTGGCGGAGAGCGCGGGCGCGTGGGTACTGCGCCCACTGCTGGCCATGACCACCTGGGGCAGCCTGCAGACGGGGCTTCGCTACGGGCTGTCGCGGGGCTATGACGCAGTAATCACCATCGATGCGGACGGCCGCTATGAGGTGGAAGAGATCTCCAGCCTGCTGTCCCGCCGCCAGGACGGCGATGTGGTGGTGAGCCATTTCGCGACCCGAACCAGTTGGGCGCGCCGTTTGGCGTGGGGCTGGTTCCGGTTCCTGACGGGGTTTGCGCTGCACGACTTCGTGTCCGGCTTTCGCCTGTACAACCGCAAGGCCCTCGAAGTGGCGGTGTCCACCGAGGCCACGCTGCTCGACTATCAGGACATCGGCACCTTGCTGCTGATGCGGCGTCAGGGCCTGCGCATCAAGGAAGTCGCCTTGCCGATGCACACCGCCAAGGTAGACCGGTCGAAGATCTTCCAGTCCTGGGCCAATGCGCTGCGATACGTTGCGGTGTCGTCGCTGCTGTGCATCGCGCACTGGCGAACCCGCGGCTCGGCCGACTGAGCCCAGGACCTATCGCAGGATCGCCTGCATTCGGTCGATGAAGGCGGCTTCGGTGAATCGCCGGGCGCGTTGCCGGCATTGTGCAGAAAGTTTCTCGCCATGGATCTGCTCAATCCGTGCCACGGCGTCCATCACCGCCTGGGGGGCGGGATCGGGTGCGATGAGCACCCCCGTTTCGCCGGGCAGCACCGTTTCCAACAACCCCCCTTCGGCCACACCGATCACGGGTTTGCCTGCAGCCATGGCCTCCACAGGCGACATGCCAAAATCCTCGTCCACCGGCAGGTAGATCACGCAGCGAGCGTTGCCTACCCAGCGCCTCAGCGCCTCATCGGCCTGCCAGCCGGTGAACCGGATGTTGGGAGCCTCTCCCGCGATCGCTTTCAATCGCTCCAGCTCCGGCCCGCCAGAGAGCACCACCAGGGAGCGCTCGGGCATCTGAAGGAAAGCCCGCACGATCACATCCACCCGCTTGTTGGGCACCAGTCGTGCGGTAGAGAGGTAGTAGCCTTCATCGGCCAAAAACCGAAAGTGCTGTGTGGCCACAGGGGGGTAGACCACCTCGGCATCCAACCCGGTATACCGCTGGAGCCGTGCGCGAACATTCTCCGAGTTCACGAAAATGCGGTCCATGCGCCCGATGGCCGCCTCGTACTGCGCCCGGAACCAACGCACGAATACCGCATAGAAAGGCCGGAGCCAGAACGGGAAGCCTGCCAGCGTGCTGTCGTACAGATCGTAGGCGAATCGGGGAATCGTGTGGCAATAGTAGAGGCGCCGGCCAGATCGCTGCTGGTAGACCGCCAGCGGGGCATAGAAGCCGCTGTAGAGCACGGTGTTTGCATTCTGCAACCGCTCGGCCCGGAACCGGAAGCACCACAGGCTCTCCAGAATACGCGGCAGCCGCGCAGACCAGCCACCCTGCAACTCCTGCACCTTGGCGGCAGAACCATCCAGCAGGGGTTGGGCCTCCGGATAGCAACGGCTGACCAGGGTCTGGAATTCCGGAAACGCCTCTGCCAGCGTGAGCGTGACACGCTCCGCGCCTCCGGCCACCTGCATGAAGTCGTAGAGAAGGTAGTTTTTCATGCCAGCAACATCTCCAGACGGGCCAGCATGGTCTGGGCGCGCGTACTCCAGTCATGGGCTTGCACGAAGTCTTTCGCGAAGCTCGCAGGGCGGGCACGCGCGCTCTCCCGGGCCTGCACGATGGCATCGGCGAATGTCCGCGCATCGTCGCCATAGCAGGCCAGATCACCCATTCCGTGGCGCAAAGCGCCCAGATCGGTGCTGGCCACGCCCAATCCGGCTGCGATGTATTCATAGAACTTCAGAGGGCGCTCGACATAGCGCATGCGGCCCTCGGCCTCGCGAAAAGGAATCAGGCCCACTTCGTGGCTTTGCAGAACCGCTGGCAGCTCAGCGCGGCCCACGTGGCCGCGCCAATGCAGGTTCGCAGGCCATCCTTTCTGCTCCGACGCGCCGGGCGCATAAACCCCGAAGGTCCAATCGGGCAGCAACCGCGCGGCATGGCACAGCAAACCGATGTCCAGCCAAGCCGTCAGCCCACCGACATAGACCGCGCTGCGCGGCTGCCGCACCACCGGGCTTTGGGACTCAGGCACCAAGAGCCGCGCCTCCACCCCATTGGGAATGTGCACCACCTCACCCTGCGGATTCAGCGCCCGGGCATATTCCGCCAGGGGTTCGGAGACGGCCCACACTTCATCGAACTCAGAGCCGCCCACCATGGATTCGAGCGCGTTGACGAGCACCGGATGCAGATCGCGGGCGAACCCCTGCGGCCAGTCGTTGAGGCGACAGACCTTCGCGCGGGCTTTGATCTGGCGCATCAGCAACATGTTGGGGGCCACGTCGGCAATACATGCATCGAAAGGCACGCTGCCCAGCAGGGCCGGGCACCGTTGACCGTACGCTGCCAGTTGCCAGGGCCAGCGCAGAAAAAGCCGATGCGCGGGAAACATCGACTGAAGGCTCCATTCGGTGAGGCCTTGAGAAATACCCACCGAGCGCTGCCGCAGCCCATGCCCCCATGCTCTCGCCAGCCTGGCATGGCGCTGGCGCCCCACCACATCGACGGGCGACGAGAGCGTGGGCACGTAGTCCACCGACCAACCCTCCGCCGCCAGCGCTTGCGCAAGATGCTGCGAGCCCACCTTGGTTCCGCCGTCGATGAACGACTGGGTGCCTAAAACAAGTGCGCGCATGGGGTCAGTGGACCGCGCTTGCACGGCCGGCCAGAAGGCCATCCACCTCGTCACGAAGCCATTGGCGGGTGGCCGCCGCATTGAAGCGCTGGCTGGCCGAGTCCGAAGCATGCTTCATGGCATCGATGTCTTGGGGCGTGAGGCGCGAGAGATGCGCGGCCAGGTCTGCTGCTTCGAAACTGCCGCTGACCACGCCGCAGCCAAGCTCCGTCACCAGGGCCTGCATTTCCGGCGAAGGACCGATGGCAATGGCCAGGCGTGCCTGCATGAATTCGAAGAATTTGTTGGGCAAGGCATGCAGGTAATTGAAATTGGTGGGCGGCAGCAGGAACAGGCCAATGTCATAGCCGTTCGTGTGCACCGCGATATCGCGCATGGGCACGGGCGGAATGAACCGGATGCGCGCGTGCCGAGCGGCCCGTTGCTTCAACGCGGCCAGGTAGGCCGGATCTTGCTCCACCAGCATCAGGTCGAGGCTGAAGCGATCGTCCAGATGGTCCATGAGATCGATCATCACCTCGATCTTGCGCGAGGCGATGGCTGCACCGTGGTGGATCAGCCGAATGCGGTCGGCGCGTGTCGGCTGCACGGGCAATGCTTGAGGCTCGGGGCAATTGGGCATGACAGACGCCGGCACGCCATAGCACCGCTCATACTCCCGTGCGATGCCCGCGCACACGGTGCTCATGCGCGCCACACGCGGTAGCGCTTCCCGGCAGGTGGCATCGAAAAAAGGCCCCAGCAGCATGCGCCACGCCCAAAGGTCCTCGAATTCGCGGGGCGCATATTCGTGCGCGTCCAGCCACACCGGGGCTTTGCCCGCCAGCCGCAACGCCATGGGCAAAGCCATCACGTCGTTGGCCAATACCAGGTCGAAGTTGGCCGGCACATGCGCGGCGGCCTTCTCCAACGCAAGAATCTGGGGGTGCTGGCAGTAATAGGCGTCATAGCGGCGAAAGGCCAAACGCAGCGCATTGCGTAAAACCCCCATGCGGCTCGCACGCGGCTGCTCCACGGCAGTGAAATGGCGCACCCCGGGCGGGCACGCACCAAAGCCCATCACATGGACATCATGCGCATTGCTCAGCGCCTCGTACTGGCGCATCACGCGGGGGTCGGACGCGATGGGCGAAAGCGACAACAGCAGCAGACGGGCCACAGTCACTCAACCCGCGAAATGCTGCGCATACCAGCGCGTGAAATTGATCCAGCGCCAAACCTGCCAACTGAACGGCCGCTGTCCCGCGACGACCTGATCGAAAGCCTTCAGCACTTCGTTCTGGTGTAAGAACGGCAAATTCAGCGGATACCGCAGCCACCCCCGCACCTGCGGCGCCATCTGCAAAAGCCATGCTTGTTCGGGCGTGGCAAAGCCGATCTTGTCCCGGCGGTTCAGAATCTCATCCGGCACGAGGCCCCGCATGGCGCGGCGCAGCAAATGCTTGGTTTCGCCCTGGGGCGACACCAAGTATTCCTCCGGCAACGTCAACAGAAAGTCGGCCAGCTCCGTCGTCAAAAAGGGCACCCGGCTCTCCACTGAAAATCGCATGGAATTGCGGTCGCCGTGGCGCAGAAGCCCGGGGAGACCGACGCCGTGAAGCGAGCGGGCCAGCTCAGCCACCATGCGGCGTTCTGAAGCAGTTTGAGACGGCAACTCCCGCGGAAACCGCAGGGCCACACCGGCGTCCGCCAGAACATGCGCGTCAATCCACGACGGGCTGGCATCGGCCCCGTTCATGCGGCGCAGAGCTTGGTAGGCCGCGTCAGAGGTGTATTCGGCAACGGCGGCCTTCAGGCCGTCCAAGCCCGCTCGGCCAGGCCATCGCCCCCATTTGCCCAGAAACGAAAGTGCACCGAGCCAATGCCCACCATCCAACAAACTGCGCACTCGCGGTCCTGGGTAACCCACATAACCACCGCACAGTTCATCCGCACCCTGCCCGTCGAGAGTGACGGTCATGCCGTGATCCCGCGCCAATTTGAAAACCCGGTATTGGGCGTAGATGCTCGTGCTGCCGAAGGGCTCGCCTTGCGCCGCGATCATGTCGTCGAGGTCGGCGGCCAGTTCACTGGGAGCAATGCTGACTTTGTGAGCCACCGCGCCGACCTGGGTGTTCACTTGATCGACCCAGCACTCTTCGGATACTGCGCTGCCAGAAGCGATAAAGCTGAATGTGTGAATGGGCACATCAGGTTCGAGGTGGCGCATGCACCCGACGATGGCCGAGGAATCCAGTCCACCAGACAGTGCCGCGCCGAGAGGAACATCACTGCGCAAGTGCAGGCGCACGCTGTTCAACAAATGATTCCTGAGCCCATCCGCAGCATCGCTAAATGCAATAGGTTCTACCGGTGTGATCTTTGGTGCCCACCAAGGCTTTATCTGCAAGACATTGGACCGCAGGTCATAGGCGAATTGGTGACCTGCAGGCAAGGCCAGGACGTCAGAGAAGAATGTTCGCTCCCCCGCGTCGTAATTTCCGTGCACAAGATAATCGTAGGAGGTCTGTAAATCGAGCTTCGGCGCAGTGGAACGCAGCGCTTGAACCGCAGGGATCTCGGACGCAAAAACGAAACTGGCACCGCTGGTGCTGTAATAAAATGGCTTAATCCCAAAGGCATCACGAGCGCCGTATAAAGTACCTGTTTCGCGATCGAAAATGACGAAGGCAAACATTCCAACGAAGCGCGTCAACGCTACTTCACCCCAATGTGCCCACGCTTGCAAAAGCACCTCGGTATCTGACGCAGAGCGAAACCGCCTCCCAACGGCTGTCAATTCAGATCGAAGTTCCTTGTAGTTATATATTTCGCCGTTAAAAACCAGTGTGAATCGATCATCAAGCGAATTCATCGGCTGAGCGGCAGCCTCTGTCAAATCAATAACGCTGAGCCGCGTATGGCCCAACATCAAGGTTTTTTCACACCATTGGAATTGAAATGTGGAGCTTCTATCCGGACCTCGGCGCTTTAGAAGTTGCAAGCTACGCTGCATGCGCTCAGCGGCAAATGCTGTCGTATCGGAGAGCGCCAAACCAGCTATACCACACATAATTACAACCAGTGCTCGCGTCTTGAAGGAAATTTACCAGGGTTGATTAATTTAACTAATTTCATCGAATCAATCAAAATCACGCTCATCACCATTGCGTGGCCATTCTTATTTTTTATTCATAGGCTTTGCAGGGTTTCCAACTACAACACTGTTTGCCTCCACATTTTTAAGGACTGTAGCGCCGATACCAACCACTGCATCTGGCCCTATGTCAATCTGATTCATCAACGCAGCATTAGGAGCGATCCAAGCCCGAGCGCCAATGCGAACGCCCCCACTAACCTCCGCACATGCAATCACAAAAGCGTCTTCACCAATGTAAACGTTATGTGCAATATGGACGTGATCATCTATTTTGCAACCATCCGCTAACGTAGTAAGTCCAAGGGTGCCTCTGCAAACGGTCGTTAACGAGCCCACCTCAACATTGTTGCCAATTTTCACGCTGCCCACATGGGGTAATCGCACTGCCCGCCCAACGGAATCACGCTCGAAACCGAATCCCTCCTCCCCGATCACCGCGCCTGATTTGATGGTGCAAAAATCACCGATCACGACCTCTGGGCCAATCACTACATTATGGGCAATAACAGAGCCTTGACCGATAGAAACGCCATCACCCAAAACCACGTTACGACCTATTTTGGCAGATGGATGAACGGCTGGAGCCACCACGCTCCATTCGAATCCCACTTGATCTTCCAAATAAGCGAGTGCCCTGGCAAAATCAAGCCTGGGGTTATCTGAAAATATTAATGAATGTCCCGATGCGGCGTCATCCTTGCGGCATAGCAGCGCTACGCCAGGAGGGGCCTTTTTGACCCAATCCGCATTCTTTGCAAAAGAGAGATTGCCGGTCTTGGCGTCAGAAAGTGCTGCAACAGCGTTGATGAAAATATTTTCGCCAACAAAGGGTAAATGAAGAGCCTTTGCAATTTCAGCCAACTCAATGGAATTTTTTAACTTTCTACCCATCTGATCACCTCAAATGCTTCTGCGAAATCCAAGCCCGCCTGACTACCGCGCTGAATAGCCAAGCTATTAATTAAATCGGAAAAATTTGGCGCACGAAAGGCCTGCGATTTGTATGCAGCAATCGATGCGACCTTGGCATCCAAACAAATACGATCAACGCCGTTGAAAAAAGTCAGATCGATCCGACGGTTGTTCCAGGGTATCTCGTAGCCAAGAATGGTACATCGCTTGAACGCTCGGAAAGCCTCTTGACTGATGACCTCATGGTCCTGATGCGTATCGAACGAGCTGGGAACCACCACCACATCGGGTTTGATCTGCTTGCGCAGTCCAACCATGGTTTCCAAAATTTCTTGGCGATCCCGAGGGAAGTGTCGAACTCTGAAAGTAAAAACCTTCAGGTTTTCAATCGATATGCCCAAGACGGCGATGGCATCCACAATTTCTTTGCGCAAGATGTCTGGAGGTAATCCGTCAGGCACGGACTCTTCGGCAGCCGAAAATGCCGCGTAGTGAACCGTATGTCCCTCTTTGATCCATTTCACAATGGAGGCCCCACACCCCCATTCACCGTCGTCGGTGTGAGGACCCAAAACCAGATATACCTTTTTACGCATTCGCTCGCCTCATGAAACTTGCAATCGATAAATGAAGAGCAATCAGGCCCCAAACAAAAAGACGATGATTCTTTTCACCTGACAGATGTTCTCGCCAAATTCTGAAAGCCACACCAATGTCCAGATAATCACGCAGAGGAGAGCTTGATCCAAGCACCTCGCCTTCAATCCAGCCACTCAAGTCTCGTCGAAACCAAGTTTCAAATGGAGGCGAAAACCCTTGCTTGCGTCCACCGGAAATAGCCTCTGGTACATAGGGTGACAACACTTCACGAAGAATTTTTTTCCCGGTTGCATAATGGGGCATTACAGATACACCCGCACTACCATATGTGCCTTCAGAGGCATTAGCCTGCATCGAAACTTTCATTTCAGCAGGAATGGTGAACGCAAGATCAATGATGGAGTTATCCAAAAGGGGGACCCGAACCTCCAAGCCATGGGCCATGCTTGCCTTGTCTTCAGAGATGAGCAGCCCATGCAAAAAAGTCTCCAATTCGAAAATAAGGGAGGCATCAAGAAATTGATTACCTGAACCCTCGACACGCTTTCGTGCGCTATCCATCAATTCCCGAAAAACTGCTTGCGGTTGATATTGCTTATTTTCAGTGACACCGACCAATGCACGAAGGTCATTCGCAGACACCATGCGGTTCCAATAGCCGTAGTATGAACCAACAAACTCATCCCAATTGGAAGAAGAAACAGCGGGCTGGTACCTCCAGGGATATCCGGCAAACAACTCATCCCCTCCAGTACCCGAGAGGCAAACTTTCGTGAATTTCGCAGCTAACCGAGAGACGCAAAAATTAGGAAAACTCGACCCAACACGAGGTTCCTCTGCATGCCAAGCCCACTCATGCATATCGGCGAGAAAATCATGCTCCCCTAGCACTGTTTCGTAATGTTCGCTACCTATCGTCGCGGCGACAGACTCCGCGCTGAGCCTTTCATCAAACAACTGCTCGTTGGCCGTCACACCTTCAAGCATGAAACCACAAGTGAATGTTTTGATTCGATCGAAATTTTTTGAAGCAATGGCCGCGATTGCACAGCTGTCGATTCCGCCGCTCAAAAAAAGAATTGACGGGAACATCTGCCTGCGTCTGGTTGCTGACCGCCGATCGCAACGCAATATGAAGGCTGGTTTTAATGTCTTGCGCAGAGGCTTTGCTAGGCAAAAATGAAGCCTGCCAGAACTTCCTCATGCTCACGGTCAGCGCACTCGAGTCAATACGCGCAATAGACCCTGCGGGAAACAACTCAACTTTATTAAAGAGGGTTCTCTCCTGAAAATTATTCTGGAAAGTGAGATATTCAAGAAACGAATTTTGATCAACGCGAAGCTGAACAAAACCAGAAGCTGCTAGCGCTTTTATCTCAGAACCAAAAATTATCCGCCCTGCCTCACGCGCCCAGTACAAAGGCTTAACGCCCAATCGATCCCTTGCCAGCAATACGCACTGCCGACGCACATCATGAATGGCAAAAGCAAAAATGCCATTGAGCTTTTCAATGAATTGCTCACCCCAATGATCATAAGCGGAAAGCAAAACTTCGGTATCCGAAGACGTCTTGAATGACACCCCTTTACTTAGTAATTCATTGCGGATATCTTTGTAATTATAAATTTCGCCATTGAATACAATGATCGCTCCGGTGGCATGACTCCGCATGGGTTGATTGGCATGCACCGAGAGATCAACGATTGCTAGCCGCGCATGCGCGAGCCCAACTGAGTCTTTAATTGCCACCGAGTGTCCGTCAGGTCCTCTATGGAGCAATGATTCGATCATGCGAGACATGCGACTTCTTTTGTCTGCTCCGAGTCTTCAGAAATGATGCCTGCTATTCCACACATGATTTTATTGAGCGTTAGCTACCGCTTTAGGAACGAAATTGATATCCGAGATTTTTTCGTAGCAAGCTAAAACCTTCGGGGATTCATTCGACCAAAGATATTTATGCCTGGCAGCCAAAACGCTCGAACGGAATCGCTCTGGTCCTTCAGGGTGATCAAACATCGCTTTAATCAGCCATATGTAAGAATCAACCTCTTTCAGCAGCGTCACTATTCCAAGATCGTCCTCTTCAACCGCCTTACGAACATTCACTAAATCGCTGCTCGCAATAATAGGAAGACCCGCCACTACGAATTCATACAATTTATTGGGAGAGGCTATTTGCGCATTGAAATTGGTCACTTGATACGGCATGACTCCAACATCAGCAGATGCCAGCCAATCATTCACCTCGTCCCAGGGTATTTCCAGAATGTAATGAACTCGGTGATGCACCCCAAGACTGCGAGTCATCTGCTCGTAGTAGGGCACATCCTTTTTATAAGTGATGAATCCAATATGAATATTTTCGTCACAATGGACAAGTGCTTGAACAAGAGGGTCGACATTTCTGACGGGATTGATACCGCCTTGAAAAACCATGATACGTACGGTTTCTGGAAGGGCGAAAGTTTCATGCCATTTCTTCTTGCGCTCTAGCGGATCAAAATTAGGTGGAGATTCCGTTGCATTGGTGACAGGGATGGCATTTGAAATTCCATATTCCCTGCACAGGACATCCACACATTGTTGATTAACACTAATTACCGCATCAGCACGCCCAATCAGCCTGCGCTCAAGATTCAGGAGTTTTATTTTTTGCTTTTCATCAGAAAAATATTGAAAAGGATACAACTCATGAGCGTCATAAATAAGCACTGCTTTCAATTGCTCAGCAAGTTGACATCCCATTTCAAGATTGGGCAAATCATGCGCGTGAACAATGTCAGGTTTTAAAGCCATGGCATACGTCTTCAGCTTGTATTCCCAGCTATTTTCATCGTCTGCTGGAGAATCACCAAGTTTCTTGGCCGGATTCTTAATCAGGTAAAATGCCAGCGTAAAATATGGCGCCACAAAATCAAATCTGAGTATCCCCATGTAGACCAACGGCTCAAAAGCCCGACCAAGCCATCGCTTGAGAATCGGAAGGCGTAGTCTTAAGACATGGGCGAGTGCCGGAGGCCATGCAAGCGCATAGCCAATGGAATTGAGCAGCGTGGGCTGACTTCCACGGATTTTCTTCTCCACCGTGTAATTACCAGCGCACCTGATCCAGGATTCGATTTTCTGGCGTGCGGCTTCTCTTCTTCCTGCCGGGCTTTTAGGATCTGAAATCGCCTCTTCTTGTGAATCGCAAAATCTTCTGACCTCAATGCCGTGTACATTTTCTACAGATGGCTTTTTCCCATCGCCACGCGTGGCCAGATAAACTGTATAACCACTTTCCACAAGACTCTTGCCCTCGAGAACAATTCTTCGATCAATGAGCATCGGTTCATGATCAAGCATCAATACAGTTTTTCTCATTACTCCTACTCCCACACTCTCATTTTTTATTTATCGAAGCCAGTGCTCGAACCACTCTCAACTGATCTTTTTGATCAAGGTAGGGGCCCATCGGAATACTAAGAACTTCTGCTGCAAGCCTGTCACCTACCGGTAACTTTGCATCGGGCTGACTACCGCGGGTTGCTTGTTAAGAGGGATTGGATAGTGGACTGCAAATGGAATCTTTTCTTCAGCCAACACTTGCTGAGCCAATTCTCTGTTCTCAAATCGCACGGTATATTGAGCCCACGCACTTTTGCATTCTGGCGCTATATAGGGTGGGCAGATCCCGATCTCACTGAACATTTCGAGATAGCGGTAGGCCACACGTTGCCTCTGATCCATCTCTTCATCGAATACTTTTATTTTTTCAAGCAAAACGGCTGCCTGGAGTGTGTCCAAACGGCTGTTGACGCCGACTCGAATATGGTGATACCGCCGATCTTGGCCATGCCTTGAAATGTGCCGCATCGCCAAAGCCAGATTTTCATCATTGGTAAAGATCGCACCGCCATCGCCATAGCATCCCAATGGCTTACTCGGAAAAAAGCTAGCGCATGCAATGGTCGTCAAGTTGCAACTTTTTTCTCCATGATAAGTTGCGCCGAAACTTTGCGCTGCATCTTCAATCACCGGAATTTGATGGCGTGCAGCAATTTCGTTGATTGCTTTGTAATCTGCACACTGCCCATATAGGCTGACTGGAATAATTGCCTTCGTACGAGGAGTAATTGCCGCTTCTAGCAGTTCAGGATTTAAATTATAGGTATCTGGCGATACATCCACATAAACAGGTTTAGCACCCAGAAGGGCCACCGTTTCAGCCGTGGCAATGTAGGTGAATCCTGGCGTGATGACCTCATCACTTGGCCCAATACCCAATGCCATCTGGGCGATCTGAAGCGCATCGGTTCCATTGGCGACGGTAATGCAATATTTTGCCCCCGTATAGCTCTGCAACTGTTCTTCCAGTTCGTTGACTTCTGGCCCCAATATATATTGACCGTGATCCAGTACTTTCTGAATTCGCGCGTCAATATTATTTTTCAAGCGCTGATATTGCGCCTTCAAGTCGATGAATTCCATTTAACGCCCTCCTAGTCGTTATTGATTGGTGCGACAGAGTTGATCGCCGTTAAGGGTATACACACCACCCTCTTCTGGACACTCCACAGCAGCATTTCCTTCCAGAGGAAGATTAAGGCGCTCCCCTCGCTCACTCATCCATCCAATTTGGCGTGCAGGAACACCGGCCATAAGCGCATAGGGCTTCACATCTCGATTGATGACAGCCCCAGCCGCAATAAAAGCATAGGTACCAATCGTAATACCACAGACCACTGTGGCATTGGCTCCTAATGTGGCACCTTGACGAACAATGGTCTTCCTATATTCATTTTTTCGCACCACCGCACTGCGGGGATTATAAACATTGGTAAAAACAACACTTGGCCCACAAAATACGTCGTCCTCCAACACCACGGCGTCGTAAACGCTGACGTTATTCTGTACCTTGACGTTATTTCCGATCAGCACATCATTGCCGATATATACATTCTGCCCAAAAGAACATCCATTACCGATCCGGGCTCCCGCTGAGATGTGCACCCAATGCCATATTCTGGTGCCAGCGCCTATGTGAGCACCGTCGTCTATGATGGCAGTCGGGTGAGCGGTATAACATGCTGCTTTCAAGTAATGGCTCCCTATAGGCACTTAACTTGCATGGTATGCAGCCAAGCAATCTTCAATATTTCCTTGCATGCGAATTTGCCCCTCATTCAGCCATATGCCTTGATTGCAGAACGTTTTCAAAATGGGGTCGCTATGCGAGGCAAGAACCAAAATCCTGACCTTGCTCATCATCTTTTCCAAACGGCCACGCGCCTTGTCTATGAATTGCGCGTCGCCTACTCCGATCATTTCATCCATTAATAAAATATCTGGAGCGATGGCGGTAGAAACAGCAAATGCCAAACGGAGCAGCATGCCAGATGAATAGGTCCGCACAGGCAAGTGAAGGTAGTCACCAAGTTCGGTGAATTCCTCAATATCAGGGACCAGCGCTTTTGCTTCTTTACTACCGATGCCCATGACTACGCAACGCGTGGCGATGAACTCGTAACCACTGGCGTCAGGGTCCATGCCCAGCATCAGGTCGATCAGCGAGGATACATTTCCAGAGGCCCTCAGTACACCAGAGGTAGGCTCATAAACGCTGGACAAAACCCTCAACAGGGTGGACTTACCCGCGCCATTGCGGCCGACAAGCCCCATCCTGTCTCCATCTTTGAGCGATAAAGTAATATCGCGCAGGGCACGCACTGCAATGGCGCCGCCACCAATATCCTCGATCCGTCCCCTATGCCCTTGGGCTTTTCCCAGAAGGGTATTCAACAGGCCGCGGGACCTTGAAGAAAACAGTGGGAAATCAACGTTAACCTGCTCCAGTTCAATGCTTGCCATGCTCAGAGCCAATATACGAGCCTGCGGCGGCTCTTCAGGAAAATAGTAAAGAAAGCGATCAACAGCAGGATAAAGGTACACCCTGCCATCAAATAGCTGTAAATGCCTACGGATTGGCCTAATACCGGAGCGCGTACCAATTCAAGAAAGGCAGCCAAGGGATTGATATGAACGATCAACTGGGCCCGCTCACTCAACTGCGATGGTTGCCACATGACTGGCGTGAGGAACATAGCGATCTGCATCAAACTGGTAACTATCATCGGTATATCGCGAAAACGCGCGCAAAGTGCACCCAAAACGCACGATAGCAGCGATGCACACAGGATCGTAAAAGACAATCCCAAGATGAAGTGCATTACTTTGATTTCATTCAAACCACCGAAAGCAAAAAGCACGATCATCGCGATAGGAATGTTATGTCCCATCATCAATAGATTTCGCCAAATTACCCGAAGGCCGAACGCCGTTTTAGGGTAAGGGGTCTGCTTTAAAAATGCACTGGCCGCCATGAATGTTTGGCAGCTGTCCGATATGGATTGCGAAATGAATAGAAAAAGAATATGGCTGACGCAAAAAAAAAGGCAAATACGTCTGAATATCGATCTTGAAGACCTGAGAACCGATCAATCCAAATGCGCCGATAAAAATCGCGGTATTGATCGAAATCCATATCGGACCGAGAAACGAGCGGCGATATTGTTTCAGAATATCTTCCAGGCCCAGGTGCAGCCAAAAACGCCAAAGCCTGAGGGCTCCCCGGACATCCCCTAAAAGCAATTGCAGTTGGGAAAGCGGCTTCAAACCAGAAGCTTGCATGCTCTCAATACCCCTTGTTGCGCACGAAGGGATGCACACGCTCATCCCTATCGGCCGCAATGGACGCGCTGCGAATCACGTCCACCGTTTCGATGCAATGCCGCGCATCCGCCAAGCCGTACCCTCGGCCCGCCAGGATTTCGCGGTAACTGGTAGTGTGCAGATCGGTGAAGCCTTCGGAAAACTCGAGTTGCTCACCGCTGACATCGATGTTCCGGTACGTGGGCTTCTTGCCTTTGACTTCTTCCGGTAGATCGTTGGCATCGATGGACAAAAACCATCGCACCCGGGCGCGTTCGTATTCCAGATAGCCGGCGGCCTTCGTTTCCTCACTCAGGTGGATGCGATTGTCCTGAAGCTTGCCGAAGATGAAGTGCAGCATGTCAAAGAAATGCACGCCGATGTTGGTGGCCACGCCAAACGATTTGCGCGGGTCGCCCTTCCAGCTCTCCAGGTACCACTTGCCGCGCGATGTGATGTAGGTCAGTTCGACATCGAATTTGGTGTCCTTGGGTGCCGCGGCCACTTTGTCGCGCAGCTTCAGGATCGCTTCATGGTGGCGCAACTGGAGAATGTTGAATACCCGCCGGCCCGTTTCCTGTTCGATGCGCGCCAGTTCGTCCATCAATTGCGGCGTGGGAACGAGCGGTTTTTCGCAGATCACATCACATCCCAGGCGCAGGCCAGCAGCGATGTGGGCATGGTGCAGGTAGTTGGGCGAGCAGATCGACACGTAATCGAGTGCGGTGGCTGGATCGCGCTTGAGCTGGTGCGCATGCTCCGCAAACCGTTCAAACTCGGTAAAGAAGTCGCTCTGCGGCGAAATGCTGTCGATGATGCCGACCGAATCGTTGATGTCGTAAGCCACGGCCAGATGGTTGCCGGTGTCCTTGATGGCACGCATGTGGCGCGGCGCGATGTAGCCGGCGGCGCCGATGAGGGCGAAGTTTTTCATGGCGGATCCGAAGGGGAGAATTAGAGGCGAAAAACGGTGAAGCCGGCTTCGGCGGCCTGCCCGCGGTGGTAGAGGCTTTTGACGTCGGCCAGGACAGGCTGTGCGCCACGGCAGTACGTGCGAAGCTCCGCGGGCGTGGCCTGACGGTATTCGTTATGGCCGACCGCCACCACCAGGGCATCGACCGGATGGTCGGCATCGACACGACCCAACGCCAGGCCGTACTCGTGGTCCACCTCTTGTGCGCTGGCCCAGGGATCGGCGATCACCACGTCCGCGCCCCACGCCAGGAACTCGCGCACCATGTCCACGACCTTGCTGTTGCGGATGTCCGGGCAGTTTTCCTTGAACGTGATGCCCAGGATGCCGATGCGGCAACGGGGCACGTCCATGCCGTTCTTGAGCATGAGACGAATGGTGTTGCGCGCCACGTAGCGCGCCATGTTGTCGTTGATGCGCCGCCCGGCCAGGATGACCTGCGGGTGGTAGCCCACTTCCTCGGCCTTGTGGGTCAGGTAATAGGGGTCCACACCGATGCAGTGGCCGCCCACCAGTCCCGGCCGGAAGGGCAGGAAGTTCCACTTGCTGCCCGCGGCCTCCAGCACGTCGAGGGTGTCGATGCCCAGCCGCTCGAAGATGACGGACAGCTCGTTCACCAAGGCGATGTTCAAGTCGCGCTGGGTGTTTTCGATGACCTTGGCCGCTTCGGCCACTTTCAGGCTGCTGGCCTTGTGGGTGCCGGCCGTGATGATGCTGCCGTACAGCGCATCCACCGCGTCGGCCACTTCGGGGGTGCTGCCGCTGGTGATCTTCTTGATCTTCGTGAGGGTGTTGACCCGGTCGCCCGGATTGATGCGCTCCGGGCTGTAGCCGCAGAAGAAGTCCGTGTTGAAGGTCTTGCCGCTGAGCCGTTCGAGCACCGGCACGCACACTTCTTCGGTCGCGCCAGGGTACACGGTGGATTCGTAGATGACCACGGCGCCGTCCGGCATGACCCTGCCCACCGTTTCACTCGCCTTGACCAGGGGCGTCATGTCGGGGCGGTTGGCCTTGTCCACCGGGGTGGGCACCGTCACGATGAAGACCTTGCAATCGCGCAGGTCCTCCGGGTTGGCGCTGTATTGAAGATGGCTGGCGGCTTGCAGGTTTTCCGGGGTCACCTCCAGCGTGCCGTCCTCGCCCGATTGCAACTCGGCGATGCGTGCGGCATTGATGTCAAAGCCGATGACCGGCCGCTGGCGGCCGAACTCCACCGCCAAGGGCAGGCCCACGTAGCCGAGCCCGATCACGGCAATCCTTGCTTGTTCTAGATTCATGTTTTTATGTTGGAAGAATGGGGAGGGTCAAGTGCAGGTGCCGCACTGCTCGCACGCCGGGAAATGCGTGCGCGCGGGCCTGGCAATCGTCACGCCGGTCGCGAAGGCAATCCAATCCATCATGAAACGCCTTCGGCACCGGTAGAGCGCCCGTAGATGTCGTCGAACCGGACGATATCGTCCTCACCCAGATAGTCGCCCGATTGAACCTCGATGATTTCGAGAGGCGTCTTGCCCGGATTGGCCAGCCGATGGCGGCGGCCCACCGGAATGAACGTGGACTCGTTCTGTGCCAGCAGATAGGTGTCGTCGCCATTGGTGATTTCAGCGGTCCCCCGCACCACCACCCAATGCTCAGCGCGGTGGTAGTGCATCTGCATGCTCAGGCGCGCGCCCGGGTTCACCACGATGCGCTTGACCTGGAAGCGTTCGCCGCTGTCGACAGCGTCGTACCAGCCCCATGGCCGGTGCACTTTCCGGTGGTGGTGGGCCAGCGCGTGCCCCAGCTGCTTCAGCCGGGCCACGATCCTCTTGACGTCCTGGGTGCGGCGCTTGTCGGCCACCAGGACCGCATCGGGTGTTTCGACGACCACGATGTGGTCGAGCCCCACGCCGGCCACGAGCCGGTGGGTGGACATCAACAGGGTGTCCTGGCTGTCTTCCAGCAGGGCATCGCCCACGGTGGCGTTGCCTTGGCCGTCGCGCGGCAGCACGCCCCACAGTGCATCCCAGGCGCCCAGGTCGGACCAGCCGGCCTGCAGCGCGACCGCGAACGTGGGGATGCCGATCTCCGGCATCAGCGGCAACCGTTCCATCACGGCATAGTCGATGGAATCCGAAGGGCAGGCCTGGAAGGCGGCCGCGTCAGGCCGGATGAAGTCGAGATCACGCTGCGCCCCCGCCATCGCGGCCTCGCAGGCCTGGAGGATGTCGGGGCGGCAAGCACGCAGAGCGGCCAACCACTGGCTGGCGCGCACCATGAAAAGGCCGCTGTTCCAGAAATAATCACCCGCATCGAGATAGCGCTGCGCGGTCGCGGCATCGGGCTTCTCGGCAAAGCTGGCAATGCGGTGGATGCCCGCACCCTCCGGGCCCGCCGCATGGCACTGGATGTAGCCGTAGCCGGTTTCCGGCCGGTCCGGCACGACGCCGAACGTCACCAGTCCGCCCGACAGGGCCATGGAATGGGCCCGCCGGACCGCGGCGTGAAACGCGGGCAAATCCTTCACCACGTGATCGGCCGGCATGGCCAGCATGATCGGATCATCGCCTCCAGCGCATGCCTGCAAGGCGGCCAGCGTCAGTGCGGGCGCGGTGTTGCGCCCCTCGGGCTCCAGGAGTACGCGTGCCGTCCGGATGCCGACTGCCAGCAACTGGCTGGCCGCGATGAACCGGTGCTCGGTGTTGCAGACCAGGATGGGATCGGGCGCGACGCCGATCTCCGGCGCCCACCCCTGCAGCCTCAGTGCCGTGTCCTGGAGCATGGTGCGGGAACCGGCCAACGCCAGAAACTGCTTGGGATAGGCCTCCCGCGACAGGGGCCACAAACGCGTGCCCGACCCGCCGCACAGGATGACCGGCAACAACGGCTGCGCCAAGGTCATGGCTGCGATCCATCGCCCATCACGCGCGCGCGCAGGCTTTCATTGTCGGCCTGCAACAGGGCCAGCCGCTGGTTCAACCGGCGGACATCCCTCTCGATGCGGGTATTCACCATGTCGGTGTGCAACGACTTCACCAGCAGCACCATGCTGGCCAGCAGCAGCAGCAGCGCAGGGGGATAGCTGATGCCCAGCAGCTTGGCCAGACGATCGATCAGTCCCGGCCAAGCCCCCAGCAAGGCAGCGGCCCCCGCCACCACCACCCAGAACAGGCCGTGCATCAGATACAGGTGATCCCTGCGGATCAGGTAAAGGATCAGCACCGCCAGGCCGATGCCCATCAGCGCGGTGGTTGCTTGCAAAGACGCCATTGGACTCCCGAATCTATGGATCTGACCCGCATCGGGCGTTTGATTGAGAGCACCGCCGGGAACAGCGCCCATCCCTGCTTGGGGACCAAGCGGGCTGCGGGCGCCGAATCACCTCCGGCCTCAAGGAGGTCGGTATTGTAGGTGCACGCCTCATCCATCCCTCAGCCGCCGTCCTTCCTGTGGGCGCGCCGCGCTCCCACTGCCAGTCCCCCTCTTGAAATGCGAAAGAATGCCCGTATCATTAGCACTCGACGCGACCGAGTGCTAGCAACGCTGGCGCCAAGCCGCTGAAGTCAGAAAGCGCCCGCACCCTGCGGGCGTGTTGTTGATGTCGCAATCCTTTTTTGAACCAGGAGAGATGCAATGAACCTTCGCCCCCTGCACGATCGCGTGATCGTCAAGCGCATTGAAAGCGAAACCACGACCGCTTCCGGCATCGTGATCCCCGACAACGCCGCTGAAAAGCCCGATCAAGGTGAAGTGCTGGCCGTCGGTCCCGGCAAGAAGAACGACAAGGGCGAGCTGATCGCCTTGAACGTGAAGGTCGGCGACCGCGTTCTGTTCGGCAAGTACTCTGGCCAGACCGTCAAGGTCAACGGCGACGAGTTGCTGGTGATGAAGGAAGACGACCTGTTCGCAGTCGTCGAGAAGTAAGCCTTTCGGCCCTTTTCCCGAACATCCTGTTTACTGAATCCGGAGAAATCAAATGGCAGCAAAAGACGTAGTTTTCGGCGGCGAAGCCCGCGCCCGCATGGTCGAAGGCGTGAACATCCTGGCCAATGCGGTCAAGGTCACCCTGGGCCCCAAGGGTCGCAACGTGGTGCTGGAGCGCTCGTTCGGCGCCCCCACCGTGACCAAGGACGGTGTGTCCGTGGCCAAGGAAATCGAACTCAAGGACAAGCTGCAGAACATGGGCGCCCAGCTCGTGAAGGAAGTGGCTTCCAAGACGTCCGACAACGCCGGTGACGGCACCACGACCGCCACCGTGCTGGCACAGGCCATCGTGCGCGAAGGCTTCAAGTACGTGGCCGCGGGCATCAACCCCATGGACCTCAAGCGCGGCATCGACAAGGCCGTGACGGCCCTGGTGGAAGAGCTGAAGAAGGCTTCCAAGGCCACCACGACCTCCAAGGAAATCGCCCAGGTGGGTTCGATCTCCGCCAACTCCGACGAAACCATTGGCAAGCTGATCGCTGACGCCATGGACAAGGTCGGCAAGGAAGGCGTGATCACCGTGGAAGACGGCAAGTCCCTCGAGTCCGAACTGGACGTCGTGGAAGGCATGCAGTTCGATCGCGGCTACCTGTCGCCCTACTTCATCAACAACCCCGAAAAGCAATCCGCGATTCTGGACAACCCCTTCGTGCTGCTGTTCGACAAGAAGATCAGCAACATCCGTGACCTGCTGCCCACGCTGGAGCAAGTCGCCAAGGCCGGCCGTCCGCTGCTGATCATTGCCGAAGAAGTCGAAGGCGAAGCCCTGGCAACGCTGGTGGTCAACACGATCCGCGGCATCCTGAAGGTTGTGGCAGTGAAGGCCCCTGGCTTCGGCGACCGCCGCAAGGCCATGCTGGAAGACATCGCCATCCTGACGGGCGGCAAGGTCATCGCCGAAGAAGTGGGCCTGACGCTCGAGAAGGTCACCCTGGCCGACCTGGGCCAAGCCAAGCGCATCGAAGTGGGCAAGGAAAACACGATCATCATCGACGGCGCCGGCGCCGCTGAAGACATCGAAGCCCGCGTCAAGCAAGTGCGCGTGCAGATCGAGGAAGCCACGTCCGACTACGACCGCGAAAAGCTGCAAGAGCGCGTGGCCAAGCTGGCTGGCGGTGTGGCCGTGATCAAGGTCGGCGCTGCCACCGAAGTCGAAATGAAGGAAAAGAAGGCCCGCGTGGAAGACGCCCTGCACGCCACGCGCGCAGCGGTGGAAGAAGGCGTCGTGGCTGGTGGCGGCGTGGCGCTGCTGCGCGCCAAGCAAGCCGTGGGCAACTCGATCAAGGGCGACAACGCCGATCAGGATGCCGGTATCAAGCTGGTGCTGAAGGCCATCGAAGCCCCCCTGCGCGAAATCGTGAACAACGCCGGCGGCGAAGCCTCGGTCGTGGTGAACGCCGTGCTGGCCGGCAAGGGCAACTACGGTTTCAATGCCGCCAACGACACGTATGGCGACATGCTGGAACTGGGCATTCTGGACCCCACGAAGGTCACCCGCACGGCCCTGCAGAACGCCGCTTCCGTGGCCTCCCTGCTGCTGACGACGGAATGCATGATCGCTGAAGCCCCCAAGGACGACGCACCGGCCGGCGGCGGCATGCCCGACATGGGCGGCATGGGTGGCATGGGCGGCATGGGCATGTAATTGCCAGCCGCACCGGACGGGATGCACTCCCGCCCGGCTGCTCCATCAAAAAACCCCGCAGGCTGCAAGGCCTGCGGGGTTTTTCTTTGGCGGGGCCGTGGGTGCGGCCCGCAGGATCGAGGGGCCGCTCAGAAGCGGTAGGTCGCGCTCAGCACCACGTTGCGCCGGGGCGCCCACCAGCAATCGCCGCGCGACAGGCAGGTGCTCATGTACTGCTTGTCGGCCACGTTGTTGATGTTGAGCGCGTAGCGCCATGCCTGGCTGTCATAGGCCAGCAACGCATCTCCGACGAGCGAAGATGGAACGCGCGGGCCGGAACCATCGCGGAACGCGGAGAGGTACCGCACCCCGGCCCCGGCCGAAAAGCCGCGAATCCCCGCGACGGAAAATCGATACAGCCCCCACACGGCCGCCTGGTTGCGGGGCAGGCCTTCCAGGGTCGGATCCACATCGGTGTAGTTGTAGTGGGCGATCAGATCGAACGCGGTGGTCACGCGGGTCTTCAGTTCCAGCTCCAGCCCCTTGTTGCGGGTCTGTCCGACCTGCAGCGTGTTCATCGGATTGGTCGGATCGGTGACCTTCTGGTTCTTTTCCTTCAGGTCGTACACCGAGGCGGTGAACGAGGTCGCGCCGCCTTCGGGCAGGTACTTCACCCCCACTTCGATCTGCTCGCCTTGCAGCGGCTTGAAGCGGGCCCCCGAGGTGTTGGTGCCGCTTACCGGGCTGAACGACTCCGCATAGCTGATGTACGGCGTCCAGCCGCCGGCCAGTTGGTACATCACGCCCAGGCGCTTGGTGGTGTCGCTGGTGCGGTCATCGGCCGAGCCGGCCAGGGCATTCGCCACGCGGTCATGGCGCAGGCCGGCGATGAAGATCCATCGGTCCCACTTCATCTGGTCCTGCACATAAATGCCGGTCTGGCGCTGCACATTCCGGGGCTGCGCGGTGAGCGGCCGGTCGGTCCGCCCGCTGTACACCGGCGCGAACGCGTCGATGGGCGAATCGTAGGCATCGCCGGATTCCGCCTTGTCCTCCGACTGGCGATTCCAGTCGAGGCCCAGCAGCAACTGGTGCTGCACGGCGCCCGTGGTGAGCCGGCCCAGCAGGTTGGTGTCGACCGCGGCCATGCGCGTGCGGGTCACGTTCTGCCCATACAGCCGGCCGATCAGGCGCTGGTTGACCGGGTCGGCGCCCCACCCGCCCGGATCGGTGAAGAAGTCCGCATAGTGGTAGCCGCCCCGGTTCTCGTTGCGGGCCCAGCGCAGGTTCTGGCGCGCCGTCCAGGCATCGTTGAAACGGTGTTCGAGCTGGTAGCCGATGGATTGCCGATCGGTGTCGTAGTAGTCGCCCGGCTCGCCGATGAACCGGCTGGTGGGCAGCTGCCCGTTGGGATTGGGAAGCAAGGTGCCCGACCAGGGCAGGAACTGCGACGTGCTGCCCGAGCGGTCCTGCTGCCAGTGCGCCTGGAGCAGCAGCGACGTCGCCGCATTGGGCCGCCACATCAGCGACGGCGCGATCAGGCGGCGGTCGTCGGGCACGTGGTCCACCTGCGTGTCGGCGTCGCGGGCCAGCGCCACGAGGCGGTACGACCACTGGCCATCGGCCGTGAGCGGGCCGGTCAGGTCGGCCTGCAGCTGCTTGCGGTTCCAGCTGCCGATCTGCACGCCCACTTCGCGCTGCGCTTCCTGCAGCGGGCGCTTGCTCACCATGTTGACCACGCCCGCCACGGTGCCGGTGCCGAACAGCATGCCCGAAGGACCGCGCAGCACCTCCAGGCGCTCCAGCGTGTACAGCTCCGCGGGCGTGGTGCTGGTGTAGTAGTTGTAGCTCTGGCGCAAGCCATCGAGGTAGATGTCCGGGTAGCTGCCGCGCACGCGCACGCTGTCGGAGCGGCTGTCCAGACCATAGGCATCGCTGCGCACGCCCGCGGCATAGAGCAGCGCCCCCTGGAAGGTCGTCGCGCCCTGGTCGACCATCTGGTCGCGCGTGATGACGGTGACCGATTGCGGCGTTTCGCTGAGCGGCGTGTCGGTTTTGGTGGCCGTGGTGGCGTTGCGGGCGCGGTAGCCCACCACGGGGCCGGTGGCGGATTCCTTTTCGGCGTTGGCATCCACCCGCACTTCGGACAGCGTGGCGCCCACGCCCTGGGCATGCGCCCAAGGCACCAGCCCCAGGGCGGCGGCCACGCAGGCCGTGCCCCGCAGATCAATGAATTTCATGGCAAACATAAATAGTATTGATAACGATTCCCATTTTAGAAATCGATCGCCTATTCGTAAGCCATTTGTTGCAATCGGGCGACATCCCGGCGCGGCATTCCCGGCATGGTGCGCAACCGCCGGCCAGGCGCCTGCCCCCGCCGTTCGCCCAGGAAAAATCCCCGCCGGTCTTGCAACTTGCGGGGATGGGGGGAGGCGCGGTGGATGGCAGCGCCGGCAGCAACCGCGCAGCGCCGGCCGTTCAGGTCAACGCAGCTGGCGCAACAGGCCGGCGGTCGAAGCGTCCAGCCCGTCGGTGTCGCCCGAGGACAGGCGGGGCTCCAGCTCCCGGGCCAGCACCTTGCCCAACTCCACCCCCCACTGGTCGAAGCTGTTGATGCCCCAGACCGCACCGCTCACGAACACGCGGTGCTCGTAGAGCGCGATGAGCGCACCCAGCGAGGCAGGCACCAACTGGTCCAGCACCAGGAACGTGCTGGGGCGGTTGCCGGTGAAGTGCCGGTGCCCGGACTCCTGCGGCCGGCCCAGCATCAGCGCCTTGGCCTGGGCCAGGGCGTTGGCCACCAGGCGCGAATGGTGGTGCGGCAGGTCGCGCGCGCCCTTGCGCAGCGCGATGAACTCCACCGGAATCACGTCGGGCCCCTGGTGGACCATCTGGAAGAACGCGTGCTGGCCGTTGGTGCCGGGTTCTCCCCACACCACGGGCGAGGTCTGCACCGCCAGCGGCCGGCCTTCCCAGTCCACGCCCTTGCCGTTGCTCTCCATCTCCAGCTGCTGCAGGTAGGCCGGCAGCCGGCGAAGGCCGTGGCTGTAGGGCGCCACGCAGCGGCTGGCGAACCGGTGGAAGTTGCGGTACCACACGTCCAGCAGGCCGAGGCGCACCGGCAGGTTGCGCTCCAGCGGCGCGTGGCGAAAGTGCTCGTCCATCGCGTGGGCGCCGGCCAGCAGGTCGCGGAAATGCGCCGCGCCGATGGCGATGGCGATCGGCAGGCCGATGGCCGACCACAGCGAATAGCGCCCGCCCACCCAGTCCCAGAAGCCGAGCGTGGTGTCGATCCCGAACTCCGCCGCGGCTTCGACGTTGGTCGTCAGCGCGACGAAATGGCGCGACACCGACACGCGCCCGGCCTGCCGCGGACTGCCGCCGTGCGACAGGAACCAGTCGCGCGCCGCATGGGCGTTGGACATGGTCTCGGCGGTGGTGAACGTCTTGGAGGCGATGAGGAACAGCGTGCTCTCGGGCCGCAGCGTGTGCAGCAGCGTGCCCAGTTCCTGCCCGTCGACGTTGGAGACGAAGTGCAGGCGCTTGTCGCTCTGGCGCAGGTCGTCCAGCGCCTTCACCACCATGGAAGGCCCGAGGTCCGACCCGCCGATGCCGATGTTCACGATGTCGGTGATGGCGGTGTCGGCACGCACGCGCTCGGCCAGCGCCAGCATCGCATCGAGCGTGGTGTGCACGTCGCGCAGGCTGTTTGCTACGAAATCAGTAGCGCCAGGGGCATGATTTTCTAAGGCATCGGCCGGATTTCGCAACAACCAGTGCATCACCGCGCGCTGCTCGGTGTGGTTGATCGCCTCGCCGGCGAACATGGCGTCGCGGTAGGCCTCCAGACCGCATTCGCGCGCCAGCTGCATGAGCAGCGCCTCGGTCGGCCGGTCGATGCGGTTCTTGGACAGGTCGGCGAACAGGTGCGGCGCCTCCTGGCTGAAGTCCTCGAAGCGCAGCGGGTCGATGGCGAACGCCTGGCGCACGTCGAAGGTGCGGCCGATGTCGTCGTAGCGGGCCTGCAGCGCCGCCCAGGCGGTGGTGTGGTCGCAGCGGATGCGTTGGGGCATGGTCATGGGTCAGGCGGCCTGCATCATGTGTTCGAGCTTGGCCGCATCGGCCGCGAAGGCGCGGATGCCTTCGGCGAGCTTCTCGGTCGCCATGGCGTCGGCATTGAACGCGTAGCGGAAGGCGGGCTCGTCGTATTCGACGGCCGGCAGGTCCAGCGCGCGCGCCGCCTCGGGGTCGAGCGCGCGGGTCAGCGGCGCATCGCTGGCCGCCAGTTGCGCGAGCAGGTCGGGGGCGATGGTCAGCAGGTCGCAGCCGGCCAGCGCGGTGATCTGTCCCACGTTGCGAAAGCTCGCCCCCATGACCTCAGTGGCGATGCCGAAGTGCTTGTAGTACTGGTAGATCTGGCGCACCGACTGCACGCCAGGGTCGTTGGGGCCGGCCATGGCCGCCTCGTCCCACTGGGCGCCGGCCTGCTTCTTGTACCAGTCGTAGATGCGGCCGACGAAGGGCGAGATCAACTGCACCTTGGCGCGGCCGCAGGCCACGGCCTGCACGGGCGAGAACAGCAGCGTGAGGTTGGTGTGGATGCCGCGCTCTTCCAGGATGCGGGCGGCTTCGATGCCCTCCCAGGTGGCGGCGATCTTGATGAGCACGCGGGCGGTGTCCACGCCCTCGGCCTGGTACAGCTCGATGATGCGTTCGCCCCGCGTGACGGTGGCCATGGTGTCGAACGACAGGCGCGCATCCACTTCGGTGGAGACGCGGCCGGGAATGAGGGAGAGGATTTCGCAGCCGAACCGGACGATCAGCCGGTCCATGATTTCTTCCACCGGATGGCCCTTCCAGCGGGTCACGGCCTCTTGCAGCAGGGGGGCGTAGTCGGGCTTTTGCACCGCCTTGAGGATTAGCGAGGGGTTGGTCGTCGCATCCTGCGGCTGGTAGGCGCTCAGTTGGCGGAAGTCGCCCGTGTCGGCCACCACGGTGGTGACCTGTTTGAGGGCGTCGAGTTGGTTCATGCAATGCTCCCGTGAGGTGGCGTGCGGGGGCGCTCGGGCGGGCCCCGTCGGCACGGCAACCGCAGAGTGTATTGCGCGGTAACCCGGGTTCCTGTCAGTCGCCGCCTCATCATGAAACTCGGTAACATGCCCGGCAGCTTAATTACCAATTTTCTGGGACGCGACAACGATGAGTTTCGATCTGGTTCTGTTCGGCGGCACGGGCGATCTGGCATGGCGCAAGCTGCTGCCGGCCCTTTTCCAGGCGTTCCGCCACGGCTCGCTGCCCGCAGGCGGCCGCATCATCGGCGTGGCGCGGGACGACCTGACCGATGCCGCCTACCGTGAACTGATCGCCAGCCGTTTCGCCGCTGTGGTGGACGACAAGCGCCCGAGCGCGGAGGAGTTCCAGCAGTTCGCGGCCTTGCTGCAGTACCAGCGCATGGACCTGTCCAAGCCCGAGGACTACGCCCGGCTGGCCGAGCGGCTGGGCGAGCGGCAGGCCGACACCGTGGTGATGTACCTGGCCACCGCCCCGGGCCTGTTCACCACCGCCTGCGAGCAGCTCGGCGCCGCCGGGCTGGCCACCCCAAACACGCGCGTGGTGCTGGAAAAGCCGCTGGGCCACGACCTCGAATCCAACCGCGCCATCAACGCGGCGGTGCGCACGGTGTTCAACGAGTGGCAGATCTTCCGCATCGACCACTACCTGGGCAAGCCGTCGGTGCAGAACCTGCTGGCGCTGCGCTTCGGCAATGCGCTCTTCGAGCCCCTGTGGCGCCGCGAGACCGTCGCCAGCATCGAGATCACCATGGCCGAAAAGCTGGGCGTGGAAAAGCGCGGCGCGTTCTACGACGGCACGGGCGCCCTGCGCGACATGGTGCAGAACCACGCGCTGCAGCTGCTGTGCGCGATCGGCATGGAGCCGCCCATCAACGCCCATGCCGATGCCATCCGCGACGAAAAGCTCAAGGTGCTGCGCTCGCTGGTCCCCTGGACGCCCGCCACCCTGGCACGCGACGTGGTGCGCGGCCAGTACACCGCCGGCAGCCTGAGCGGCGAGCGCGTGAAAGGCTACGCCGACGAGGACGGCGTGGCGCCCGGCAGCCGCACCGAGACCTTCGTGGCCCTGCGCACCGAGATCGCCAACTGGCGCTGGGCCGGCGTGCCCTTCTACGTGCGCACCGGCAAGCGACTGGCCTCGCACGAGGCGCACATCGCCATCAACTTCCGGCCCACGCCCCACCCCATCTACCGCTCGCCGATGGGCGCGGCCAACCGGCTGGTGATCCACCTGCAGCCGCGCGACGGCGTGGCCCTGCACCTGTTCGCGGCGGGCCAGGAAAAGCGCGGCACCCGCGTGTCGGAGGCGCAGGCGCTCGCGCCGGTGCACCTGGACCTCGACTTCGAGCAGCGCTTCGGCACCGAGCGCGTGGGCGCCTACGAACGCCTGCTGCTGGACGTGATCGGCGGGCGCCTGAACCTCTTCGTGCGGGCCGACGAGCAGGAAGCCGCCTGGCGTTGGGTGGAGCCCATCATGCAGGCCTGGCGCGACTCCGACGACGGCCCCCGGCCCTACTCCGCCGGCAGCTGGGCCCCAGCGCCGCCAGCGCCATGGTGGCGCGCGACGGCCACACCTGGATGGAAGAGACTTGAGCCGCCCCCTGTGTCGCCTGCGGCGCCTTCCCCCGGAGGGGGACGACGCCAGTGGCCTGGCCAAGCCAGTTCCACGGCGTCTGCTGGCATGGCCTGCTCCGCGGCCACCTGACGGTCAAGGCCGCGTCGGTGGCTCGCAGCACGCGTGCTGTCCGGCGATGAAGGGCCCCCGTCATGCTTGAACGAATCACCGCATCCCTGCCATCCCTGGCCCCGGCCGAGCAGCGCGTGGCCCAGCTCGTGCTGGACGACGCGCGGGCCTTTGCCCGGCTGCCGGTGCGCGAGCTGGCGGCCCGCGCCAGCGTGAGCAAACCCACCGTGGTACGGTTTTGCCGCAGCATGGGCTACGACGGCCTGGCCGACTTCAAGCTGAAGCTGGCCGGCAGCGTGAGCGAAGGGGTGCCCTTCATCCACCGCAGCGTCGACGCTGACGACAAGACCGGCGACGTGCTGGTGAAGGTGGTGGACAACGCCGCAGCCGCTTTCCTGCAATACCGCAACGCCGCCAGCACCGGTGCCATCGAACGCGCCGCCAAGGCCATCGCGGACACCTGGCAGACCGGCCGGCGCATCGAGTTCTACGGCGCCGGCAATTCGGGCATCGTCGCGCAGGACGCGCAGCACAAGTTCTTTCGGCTGGGCATCACCAGCATCAGCACGAGCGACGGCCACATGCAGGTCATGAGCGCCACCCTGCTCGGCCCGGGCGACTGCGCGGTGATCGTCTCCAACTCCGGCCGCACGCGCGACCTGATGGACGCGGCCGACATCGCGCGCAAGAACGGCGCCACCACCATCGCCATCACCGCGAGCGGGTCGCCCCTGGCCCTGGCCTGCCACATCCACCTGGCGGCCGACCACCCCGAGGGCTACGACCGCTACAGCCCGATGGTGTCGCGCCTGCTGCACCTGCTGGTGATCGACGTGCTCGCCACCTGCGTGGCCCTGCGCATCGGCGAACCCCTGCAGCCCCGCCTGCAGCAGATGAAGGACAACCTGCGGGCCAAGCGGTACACCTGATCCGGCCCGCCCGCCAGGAGGCGGAGGCTTTCAGGCCTCCAGCGCAATATCCACTAGGGCATTCAGCTATTATTTTTATAGCATCTCAGGGCACCCATCGGCGGAACACCAGCGAGGCGTTGACACCGCCGAAGCCGAAGCCGTTGACCAGCGCATGCGCCAGCTTCATCGGGCGGGGCCGGTGGGCCACCAGGTCCAGGCCCTGGGCGAGATCGTCGGGCTGGTCCAGGTTCAACGTGCCGGGCACGACCTGATCGCGCAGCGCGAGGACCGTGAAGACCGATGCCACCGCGCCCGCCGCCCCCAGCAGATGCCCGGTCGCCCCCTTGGTGGAGGCAATGGCCACCGCGGCCCCTTCGCCGAACAGGCGGCGGATCGCCGCCAACTCGCCCCGGTCGCCGACATAGGTGGACGTGGCATGGGCATTGAGGTGCTGCACCTGCTCCGGCTGCAGCCCGGCCTGCGCCAGCGCCGCCTGCATGCTGCGCAGGGCACCGTCGCCGTCTTCCGGGCCCGAGGTGATGTGGTGCGCGTCCGCAGAGGTGCCGTAGCCCACCACCTCGGCCAGCGGCACGGCGCCGCGCGCCAGCGCGTGCTCCAGCGCCTCCAGCACCAGAACACCGGCGCCCTCCCCCATCACGAAGCCGTCGCGCGCCGCATCGAACGGGCGAGACGCGGCGGCAGGGTGGTCCGCGAAGCCGGTGGACAAAGATTTGGCCGCGGCGAAGCCGCCCAGGCTGACGCGGTCGATCGCGGCCTCGGTGCCGCCGCACACGGCCACGTCGGCTTCGCCGCAGCGGATCATGCGCACGCCGTCACCGATGGCCTGGATGCTGGCGGCGCAGGCCGTCACGGGCGCGCCGATGGGCCCTTTCAGGCCATGCCGTATCGACACGTGCCCCGCCGCCAGATTGACCAGGAACGATGGCACGGTGAAGGGCGACAGGCGCTGCGGCCCCCGCGTATCGGTGGTGCGCACCGCCTCGGCAATGGCGCCGAAGCCGCCGATGCCGGAGGCGATCACCGTGGCCGTGCGGTGGGCCGCGTGGGCATCCGCCGGCGCCCATCCGGCCTGCGCCAGGGCTTGCTGCGCCGCGCCGAGGGCGAAGGGGATGAAGCGGTCCATCTTGCGCGCATCCTTCGGGCCTACCACCGTGCCGGGGTCCCAGCCGCCCTCCGGGTCTTCCATGGTCGTCGCACCACGCCGCCCACCTTGGCGGCCAGGCCCTCCACGGTGGATTCCGGCAGGCGCCGAAGGCCCGAAGCGCCCGACAGCAGCCGGCTCCAGGCCCGCTCCACGCCGCAGCCCAGCGGGGACACCAACCCCATGCCGGTGACGACCACGCGCCGCATCACGGCGCTCCGTTCGAAGGCAGGCAACTCGGGTTCATTCTTGGGATTCGCCATCATGGGCCTCGCTGGTATGTGCGCGGACGGCCGCGCATTTAAGATTACGGCCGTCATCATAAATGCATGGCCATTTTTTGCGTACGGTCGCAATCAAAAAGGAATTTCCCCATGAAAGTCTCCAAGGCCCAAACGGCAGAAAACCGGCAGGGCATCCTCGATGCCGCCGCGCGGCTGTACCGGGAGCGTGGCCTGTCCGGCGTGGGCGTGGCCGACATCACCCGCGATGCGGGGCTGACGCACGGCGGCCTGTACCGGCATTTCGCCTCCAAGGACGCGCTGGTGCGCGAGGCCTGCGCGCTGGCCTTCGACTGGTCGATCCCCGCGCTGGAGGGCAGCGAGGGTGACACCCCCCTGGCATCGCGGGTGGCGAGCTACCTGTCCCCGGTGCACCGCGATCGCCCTGGCGAGGGCTGTCCCGTGGCGGCGCTGGCGGTGGATGCGGCCCGGGCCGGGGGCGGCCTCTCCGAGGTGTTCGCCCAGGGCATCGAACGCAACATCGACCGCTTCGCCCGGGTGATCGAGGGCCTGGCGCCCGCCGACAGCGCCCCCAGCGCCCAGGGCCGGGCGCGCGCCATGGCCATGCTGGCCACCATGGTGGGCGGGCTCGTGCTGGCGCGGGCCACGGCGGACGGACGGCCCGCACTCTCGGACGAGATCCTCGCCACGCTGCGGGAACAGCTGGCCGCGCCATCCCCCGGCGCGTGACGAACGCCGCCCCTGCCGGGCAAGGGGCGCGGCCGCATGCACGGCCATCTCCCGGACGCAAAGTTGTGCGAAAACGCACTGACAGCCCGGGCGCGTCCCCGCATACTGCGATTTTTGACCTGGAGAGGAGAACCCCATGAACAACGCATCCCGCCACCCCGCCTCCGCCGCCGCATCGGACGATGCCGGCAAACTCGTCCTGCGTATCGCCGTCGGCGTGCTCGTGCTGCTGCACGGCATCTTCAAGCTGCAGAACGGGGTGGGCTTCATCAGCGGCATGCTGGAGCGGGCCGGCCTGCCGGGCGCCCTGGGCTACCTGGTGTTCGTCGGCGAAATCCTGGCGCCGGTGCTGATGATCGTCGGCCTGGCCACCCGCGCGGGCGCCGCCATCGTGGTGGTCAACATGCTGGTGGCGTTCGGCCTCGTGCACATGGCCGACCTGTTCGCGCTCAACAAGCAGGGCGGCTGGGCGCTGGAACTGCAGGGCCTGTACCTTTTCGGCGCGTTGAGCGTGGTGCTGCTGGGCGCCGGGCGCTACAGCGTGGGCGGCGTGAACGGCAAATTCAACTGAACGGGGGATGGGCGGTGGCGCCTGCCGCCGCTCACCCGAATCCAACCGAGTCCCTTTTTTTGCTATAGAAAATATAGCTGAAAGGGCATGCTTTACTAGGGCATCGGCCCGATTTCGATCAAACCGCGGCGGGAACGGGCACCGCCACCAGCGGAATGCGCCCTTCCTCGATGCCGTGGCAGGCCACGCGGGCGCCGCCCTGGTTCAGCAACTGCGGGCGCTCGGTGCGGCACCGGTCGTTGGCGTGCGGGCAACGCGGGTTGAACGCGCAACCGGGCGGCGGGTTCAGCGGATTGGGCACCTCCCCCTGCACCGGCGTGCGCGAGCGGCCGGTGTCGTGCATCTTGGGGATGGCGTCCAGCAGCATGCGCGTGTAGGGGTGGCGCGGCGTGGCGAAAAGCTCGCGCTTGTCGGCCAGCTCCACCAGGCGCCCCAGGTACATCACTCCCACCTGGTCGCTCACATGGCGCACCACCGCGAGGTTGTGCGAGATGAACAGGTAGGTCAGGTGCCGCTCGCGCTGCAGGTCCTTCATGATGTTGAGCACCTGCGCCTGCACCGATACGTCGAGCGCCGACGTGGGCTCATCGCACACGAGGAATTCCGGCTCGGTGGCGAGCGCCCGCGCGATCGAGATGCGCTGGCGCTGGCCGCCCGAGAACTGGTGCGGGTACTTCACCATGTCCAGTGGCGACAGGCCCACCGACTGCAGCAGCTCGCCCACGCGGGCCTTCAGCTCGGCCTTGTCGGTGATGAGGCCGTGCTCGCGCAGCGGCTCGCCGATGATGTCCTCGACCAGCCAGCGCGGGTTGAGGCTGGCATACGGGTCCTGGAAGATCATCTGGATGCGGCGGCGCATGGCCTGGGCGTCCTTGCCCTTGAAGGCCGCGTGCGCGTCCTGCCCGTCGAAGGTGAGGCCGCCGCGCGTGGGCTCGTACAGGCCCACCAGCAGCCGCGCCACCGTGCTCTTGCCGCAGCCGGATTCGCCCACAAGCGCCAGCGTCTTGCCGCGCTCGATCTCGAAGCTCACGCCGTCGACGGCGTGCAGCAGCGTGCGCGGCTTGCGCTCCAGCACGCGGTTGAGCCAGGGGGCGGACACATCGAACGTCTTGGCCAGGTCGTGCGCCTGCACCAGGGGCTTGCCGGCGGCGGCGTTGGCGCTGGCCGAAGGGGTGGGAGTGTGGGCGCTCATGCGGCGGCTTTCTTGGGCAGGTCGTGCAGCCAGCAGGCGGCTTTCGTGGCGCCGGCCTGCAGCAGTTCGGGGCGCTCCACCTTGCAGCGGTCGAAGGTGTGGGGGCAGCGCGGATTGAAGGCGCAGCCCTGGGGAATGGCGTTCAGGCGCGGCATGGCGCCGTCGATCTGGTTCAGGTGCTCGCGCTCCTGCTCCATGTCGGGGATGGACGCCATCAGGCCGGCCGTGTAGGGGTGCGCCGGGTGGTTGATGACCTCGTGCACGGGGCCGATCTCGGCCACGCGGCCGGCATACAGCACCGCCACCCGGTCGCAGGTCTCGGCGATCACGCCCATGTCGTGGGTGATGAGCATCACGGCCGCGCCGCGCGATTTGCAGATGTTCTTGAGCAGCTGGATGATCTGCGCCTGGATCGACACGTCCAGCGCCGTGGTGGGCTCGTCCGCCACGATGAGTTGCGGCTCGGCCGCCAGCGCCAGGGCGATCACCACGCGCTGGCGCATGCCGCCCGAGAACTGGTGGGGGTAATGGTCCACGCGCTGCTCGGCGGCCGGGATACCCGTGTCCTTGAGCAGGTCGATGGCGCGGCGGCGCGCCTCGGCAGCGTTCACCGGCAGGTGGGCCTGGATGGTCTCGACGAGCTGCTGGCCCACCGTGTACAGCGGGTTCAGCGAGGTCAGCGGGTCCTGGAAGATCGCGCCGATGCGCCGGCCGCGGATGTGCCGCATCTCGCGCGACGACAGGTTGTCGATGCGCTGGCCCTCCAGCACGATCTGGCCGGAGGCCACCCGCCCCGGCGGCTCCAGCAGGCCGATGATGGCCGCGCCCGTGAGCGACTTGCCGGCGCCCGACTCGCCCACCACCCCCAGGATTTCACCGGGCGCGATGGAAAAGGAGATGTCGTCCAGCGCGCGCAGGGTGCCGCGGCGGCTCGGGAATTCGACGACGAGGTTCTTGACTTCGAGAAGGCTCATTGGGTGCTTTCAGCGGAGGCGGGGGTTCAGCGCATCGCGCAGCCAGTCGCCCAGCAGGTTCACCGACAGGGCGATCAACACCAGCATGGCGCCCGGAAACACCGTGATCCACCACTCGCCCGAGAACAGGTAGTCGTTGCCGATGCGGATCAGCGTGCCCAGCGAGGGCGAGGTGGGCGGCGCGCCCACGCCCAGGAACGACAAGGTCGCCTCGGTGATGATGGCCGTCGCCACCTGGATGGTGGCCAGCACCATCACCGGGCCCATCACGTTGGGCAGCACGTGCTTGCGCATGATGCGCAGCGAGTTGACGCCCGTCACGCGCGCGGCCTGGACGTATTCCTTGTTGCGCTCCACCAGTGTGGAGCCGCGCACGGTGCGCGCATATTGCACCCAGCCGGTGAGCGAGATCGAGATGATCAGCACCCCGAACGCCAGCGACTCGTGCGCATTGGGAAACACCGCGCGGCCCACGCCGGCGATCAGCAGCGCCACCAGGATGGCCGGGAACGACAGCATCACGTCGCACAGGCGCATGAGCACCGCATCCACCCAGCCTCCGCGAAAGCCCGCCAGCAGCCCGAGCGCCACGCCGACCACCACCGACAGCACCACCGAGGCGAAGCCCACGATGAGCGAGATGCGCGCGCCATAGATCACCGCGGACAGGATGTCGCGGCCCTGGTCGTCGGTGCCCAGCAGGTACTTGGTGGATCCTTCAGGGCTCCAGGCCGGCGGCAGCCGCGCATCGCCCAGTTCGAGCGTGGTCAGATCGAACGGGTTGTGCGGCGCGACCCAGCCCGCGAAGAACGAGCAGAACACGCAGATGAGCGCGATCACCGCCGCGCCGATGGCCACGGGCGAGGTGCGAAAGCTGTGGCCGACATCGCTGTCGAACCATCGGAAGAGCGTTTTTTTCATCGTGTTTGGAAACCCCAGGAAACTCACTGCGGCGGCGCCGGCTGGCCACCGCCTCGGTCGGGCACCTTGCCGGCGCACCCCGCTTGGTTGGCTACGCCGCTGCGGCACTCATTTGACGATGCTCATCCATTTGAAGGGCATGAAGTTGTCGGCCATCTGCACCAGCTTGACCTTCTTGCTCACGCCCCAGGCCAGCGCCTGCTGGTGCAGCGGCACGTGGCCGATGTCGGCGGCGTGGATCGCGAACGCCTCGCGGATCATGGCGTTGCGCTGGGTCTTGTCGGTTTCCGCCTGGATCCGTTTGGTGAGCTCGTCGACCTTGGGGTTGCAGTACGCGCCCAGGTTGAACTGGCCGGCGCCCTTTTCGTCCACGCACGTCATAAGGGCATTCAGCGCATTGTGCGCATCGTAGGTGGCGGGCGACCAGCCGAGCATGTAGAAGCTCGTGTCGCGGCGCAGCACCTTCGGGAAATAGGTGCCCTTGGTCTCGGCCTGCAGGTTGATCTTGACGTTGATGCGCGCAAGATTGGCCGCTACCGCCTGGCACACGCGGCCGTCGTTCACATAGCGGTCGTTGGGGCAGTTCATCGTCAGCTCGAAGCCGTTGGCGTAGCCCGCCTCGGCCATGAGCTTCTTGGCCGCATCCACGTCGTAGGGCAGCCGCTTCATGTCGGCCTGGAAGCCGTTGATGCCGGGGCCGACGAGCTGGGCGGACGGGTTGGCCGCGCCGCGCATGACGGTCTTGCGGATGCCCTCGATGTCGATGGCCTGGTAGAACGCCTGCCGCACCCGCTTGTCCTTGAAGGGGTTCTTGCCCTTCACGCTGGAATACAGCAGCTCGTCGCGCTTTTGGTCCATGCCCAGGAAGATGGTGCGCAGCTCGGGGCCCGTCACGGCGCGGGTGTTGGGGCTGGTGTTGACGCGCTCGATGTCCTGCACCGGCACGGGCTCCATCACGTCCACCTCGCCCGACAGCAGCGCCGCCACGCGGGTGGCGTCGTTGCCGATCGGCGTGTAGATGATCTCGCTGGCATTGCTCTCGATGGTGCCCCAGTAGCTGCCGTTGCGCGTGAACACCGTGCGCACGTTGGGCTGGCGCTCGCGCACGCGGAACGGCCCGGTGCCGTTGGCACGGAACGACGCGGCGTTCTCGATGCCCTTGCGGCGGTCCACCGGCGTCGTGGCCTGGTTGGTCTCGCACCACTTCTTGCTCATCATGTACACGAGCGTGAGCACGTCAGGCAGGATGGGATAGGGCGAGCGGGTCTCGATCTCGACCGTGTAGTCGTCGATCTTGCGCACCTCCTTGAAGTCGTTCGTGTAGCTCTTCATGTCCGAGCCCTCGACCTGCGTGCGGCCCAGCGAGAACAGCACGTCGTCCGCCGTGAACGGGGTGCCGTCGTGGAACTGCACGCCGCGCCGCAGTTCGAAGCGCCAGACCGTGGGCGAGGTCATCTTCCAGCTGGTGGCTAGCGCGGGCGCCAGGCTCAGGTCCTTGTTGCGCCCCACGAGCGGCTCGTAGACGTTGCCGGTCACGCTCAGCTGCAGCGATTCGTTGAGCGAGTGCGGGTCCATCGACAGGGCATCGCCCTGGTTCGCCACGCGGATGGTCTGCGCCCCTGCGACGGACACCATGGCGACCATCGCCAGGGCCAGCGCCGTTTTTGTCTGGAATTTCATGGGGACTCCTGAGGAAGAAAAGGGGGGATGTGCGCACACGGGCCGATGTGGGCGTCAGGCGCCCGCCAGCGGCATGGCCTGCTCGACCAGGCTGGCATGCAGCGCGGCGCCCAGCGGCAGGATGTCGTCGTTGAAGTCGTAGCGGTTGTTGTGCAGCGCGCTGTTGCCCGGGCCCGTGCCCTGGCCGATGCGCAGGTAGGCGCCGGGCTTGTTCTGCAGCATGAAGGAAAAGTCTTCCGCGCCCATGCTGGGGTCCATGTCGCGCACCACGTTCTCGCCGCCCACCAGCGATTCGGCCACGTCGCCCGCGAACTGCGCATGGCTTTCGGTGTTGATGGTGGCCGGATAGATGCGTTCGTAGCGCACCGTGGCGGTGGCGCCGAAGCCGAGCGCAATGGCGCTGCACAGCTCCTGGATGCGCCGCTCCACCATGTCCTGCACCACCGGATCGAAACTGCGCACCGTGCCCACCAGCGTGGCCGTGCCAGGCAGCACGCTGAAGGCGCCCAGGTCACCCGCCTGGATCGCGCACAGGCTGATCACGGCGCTGTCGATGGGGCGCACGTTGCGCGAGACGATGCCCTGCACCGCGGTGATGATGTGCGCCGCCACCAGCACCACGTCCACCGTCTGGTAGGCATGGGCGCCGTGGCCGCCCCGGCCGGTGATCTCGATCGTCACGCGGTCGGCCGCGGCCATCATCGCGCCCGAGTTCAGGCCGATGGTGCCGGGCTTCATGGCGGGCCAGTTGTGCATGGCGTACACCGACTGCACGGGAAAGCGTTCGAACAGGCCGTCCTCCACCATCACCCGCGCGCCGGCAAAGCCTTCTTCGCCGGGCTGGAAGATCAGCACGGCGGTGCCGTCGAACTGGCGCGTGGCGGCCAAGTAGCGCGCCGCGCCGATCAGCATGGCGGTGTGCCCGTCGTGCCCGCACCCGTGCATGAGACCGGACTTGCAGGACTTCCATGCGAAATCGTTCTGCTCGGTCATCGGCAGCGCGTCCATGTCGGCACGCAGGCCGATCATGCTGCGGCTGCCGCGGCCCTGCCCCCGGATGACGGCGACGATGCCCGTGCGCCCGATGCCGTCGTGGATCTCGTCCACGCCGCAGACCTTGAGGGCCTCTTTCACGCGGGCCCCGGTGTACACCTCCTCGAAGCCGAGTTCGGGGTGGGCGTGCAGGTCCCGCCGGAATGCGGTGAGTTCGGGGTGGTACTGCGCGATGTGCGCGAAGGCCCGGCCCCCGGCCTTGAAGCGAAGCGCCTGCGCCATGTCTCAGTGCCCTCCAGCCTTGCCCACGCGCAGGCGCGGATCGACGGCGAAATACAGCAGATCGACCACGAGGTTGATCACCACGAAGATGAGCGCGATCAGGCACAGGTAGGCCGCCATCACCGGAATGTCCGCGAAGGTGACCGCCTGGATGAACAGCAGGCCCATGCCCGGCCACTGGAACACCGTCTCGGTGATGATGGCGAAGGCGATGAGGCCGCCCAGCTGCAGGCCCGTGATGGTCATCACCGGCACCAGCGTGTTCTTGAGGGCATGGCCGAAGTGGATCGCGCGGTCGGACAGGCCGCGCGCGCGGGCGAACTTGATGTAGTCGGTGCGCAGCACCTCCAGCATCTCGGCGCGCACGAGCCGCATGATCAGCGTGAGCTGGAAGATCGCCAGCGTGATCGCCGGCAGCGTGATGTGGTGCCAGCCCTTGGGGGTCAGCAGCCCGGTGCTCCACCAGCCCAATTGCGTGACGGGGCCCCGCCCGAAGCTCGGGAACCAGCCCAGGTGCACGGCGAACACGAGGATCAGCAGGATCCCGATCAGGAAGGTGGGCAGCGACACGCCGAGCAGGGACAGCGTCATGAACAGCTGGCTCGCGAAGCTGCCGCGCCGCAGGGCGGCATACACGCCCATCGGCACGCCGATCAGCAGCGCGAGCACGGCGGCCACGAGGGCCAACTCCAGCGTGGCGGGAAAGCGCTCGGCGATCAGCCGCGACACCTTCGCGCCCTGGCGCAGGCTGAGGCCGAACTCGCCCTGCGCGGCGTTCACCAGAAAGTGCCAGAACTGCACGATGAAAGGTTTGTCCAGACCGAGCGCCGCGCGCAGCTCACGGATCTGCTCGGGCGTGGCATCCTGGCCGAGCAGGAAGGTGACGGGATCTCCGACGTACTGGAACAGCATGAAGGAGATGAAGGCCACCGCGATCATCACGATGACGGCCTGAATCAGGCGTCGCAGAATAAAGGCAAGCATCAGTGAACCGTGAGTGAATCGGGCATGCTAGCAGGGGGATGGGCCATCGCCGCGAATACCCCCCGGCCGGCAGTTGGGCAAGCGCCAGGCCGGGTTGGCAGCCTGGGCAGGATCGCGTGCATCAATTGATCTTGACCATGCGCATGTCCACGCGGTTGTCGGCCCGGTGGACCACGTCCACCGTCTTTTTCATGGCCCAGGGAATGACCTGGTCGTACAGCGGAATGTGCGAAACCGTGTCGTTGGACAGCTGCAGCGCCTCGGTCAGCATGCGCGAGCGCACCGGTGCATCCGTCTCCGCCTTGATGCGGTCCACGAGGTAGTCCATGCGCTCGTTGCTGTAGCGGCCCACGTTGTAGTTGCCGTCGCCGCCCGTGCCGACGGTGCGCACCAGCGACTGCAGGCTGTAGAGCGCGTCGAACGTCGGCACGCCCCAGCCGAGCATGTAGATGCTGGCCTCGCTGCGCTGGATCATCGGAAAGTACGTCACCTGCGGCAGCGTGCGCAGCTTGGCTTTCACGCCGATGCGCGCCCACATGGCCGTCACGGCCTGGCAGATGGCCTCGTCGTTGATGTAGCGGTTGTTGGGGCAGGCGAAGTCCACCTCGAAGCCGTCGGCGTAGCCGGCGTCCGCCATGAGCTTCTTCGCGGCCTCGACGTCATAGGGCATGCGCTTGCCTACCGCTTCGGTCCAGCCCGCGACCTGGGGCGCCACCAGCGTGCCGGTCGGTTTGCCCAGGCCGCGCATGATGCTGCGGGTGAGCGTGTTCACATCGACGGCCTGGTAGAGCGCACGGCGCACGCGCACGTCCTTGAACGGGTTCTTGCCCTTCACGCTGGAGCCCACCAGTTCCTCGCGGAACTGGTCCATGCCGAGAAAGATGGTGCGGTTCTCCACGCCATCGACCACCTTCAGGTCGGCGCCGGAGCGCAGCCGTGCCAGGTCCTGCGGGGAGGGATCGAGCACCATGTCCACCTCGCCGGAGAGCAGGGCCGCCACGCGCGTGGACGCGGATTTGATGGGCGTGTAGATGATCTCCGTCACGTTGCCTTCCATCGTGCCCCACCAGTTCGGGTTGCGCTTGAACACCATGCGCACGTCCGGCTGCCAGGACTCGAGGGTGTACGGCCCCGTGCCCATGGCATTGCGGTGCGCGAAGTTCTCGTCGGTGCCCTTGATGTCCTTGGGCTCCACGGACTTGTTTTTTTTCGGCCCAGGCCTTGCTCATGATGCGCAGCTCGGTCAGCTGGCGCAGCAGCACGGGATTGGGCGACTTGAGGAAGATGTCGAACGTCTGGGCATCGACCTTCACGATCCGGTCGAAACCTTGTACGAACGGTGTGTAGTTGGAGGTCTTGGCCATGGCCCGGGAGAGCGAATACACCGCATCGTCGGCCGTGAACGCCGAGCCGTCATGGAACTTGACGCCCTGCCGCAGCGTGAAGCGCACCTGCGTGGGGCTCACCTCGCGCCACGCAGTCGCCAGCACGGGTTCGATCTCGAAGGTGCGGCTGTTGTAGTACGTCAGCGTTTCGTACACGTTCGCGTGCAGCCCGTTCTGTAGGGCATTGTTCTGCGAGTGGATGTCCCAGGTGGAGATTTCGCCTTGGCTGGCCCATTTGAACGTCTTGGAATGAGCCAGGGGCGACGCGAGGATCGCACAGGCGGCAGCGCCCGAAACAATGGCAGTGATGAGCTTCATGGAACCCTCTTGGATAAAGCGTGGAACATGCCGCTTCCTTTTTGAGGAATGCGGAAGGTCGCTGGAAGCCGGGGTCTGGCCGGCCCAGGATCTGGCATGAGCGGGAAACCCATGCAAGGAAGGTGCCAGTCCCCGCCCTGCGCGGATCGGCGCTGGCGGGCCACCCGGCCCTTCGTGTGCACTCCGTGCAGACAGCCTCTTTCGAAGAGACTGGCGTTCGCATCGATGAACGGCTGCGCCTCGGCGCGCAGCCAGTGCCTGTCAGAAGCGGTGACGCAGGCCGATCGTGTAGCCCGTGCGGCTCTTGGCGCCATTGACCTGGCCCGCCGCGTTGCTCAGGCTGATCTGGTCGCCCTTGAGCTTGGTGTGGTCAAGTTCGAGGTACGCGTCAGTGCGTTTGGAGAACGCGTAGTCGAAGGCCATCGTGAAGAAGTCCGCCTTGCCCTTGGCGGCCGCCGTGCTGCCCTTCTGCTCGGCACGGAAGTAGTGCGCACCGATGTTCAACTGGGGCGTGATCTGATAACCCGCACCGATCTTGTAGATGGTGCGCTTGTTGGCAGCCAGGAAGGCCGGCCCACCGAAGCCGCCGTTGATCGTGCCCTGCCACATGGCGCCCAGCACAGCCCGGTCGACCGCCGTGAGGCCGTCATCCACCTTGTTCTGGCCGTAGCCCGCATTGAAGTACCAATCGCCCAGGCGGTAGGAGCCACCGACGGTCCAGGCATCGACCTTCTTGCCCGAAGCGAACTCGTAGTTCTGGTACCCCAGGCCAGCAGCCAGGCCGCCCGCTGCATAGCGCAGGTAGCCCCCGGCCGTCTTGCCACCGGTGGGGCTCTTCTCATCAAACGAATACTGCAATGCGCCCCGCCATGGACCGACCTCGGCCATGTACTTGAGCATGTTGTCGGCCCGCGCGCCCAGTGCGAAGCCGATTTCCGGCTTGTACACGTCCATGTAGGGGGAGTAGGGATAGGAGGCGTAGGTGCTCGTGACCAGGTCGAACAGGATGTTGTATTGGCGGCCCATGGTCAGCCGTCCGAAGCCTCCCTGCACGCCCACCCAGGACTGCTGGAAATAGGGCGTCGCCGGGGTTCCCGTGTCTGCCCCGAATCGGTTCTCCAGATTGACCAGGGCCTTCAGACCACCGCCCAGGTCCTCGGTCACATTGATGCCCCAACGGCTTTGAGACATGCCGCCGCCCACCATCTGGTTCAGCGAGCCCCCGGGACTGCCGGCCGGGCCTTCGTTGTTCGTGTGGCGATATGCCATATCCACAATACCGTACAGCTGCACGCTACTGGTATTGGCCTGGGCGAAAAGCAATGGCGAGGCCACACCCAGCGCTGCAGCAGCGATGGTCTTTGTCACAAACGAAATACGCATGTGCTGTCTCTTTCTGCTTGGAATAAGGGAAATTCATTTTAGAAATCCCGGTTTTTGCAGAACAGAGCGTATGGCAGCATACCCACAGGCGTTTTCCCTAGTCTTTTGTTACATACGCGACACAGGGGACACCAATGCAAAAAGCCGCCGACCCGAAGGTCGGCGGCTTTTTTTCTTCTCAAGAACCGCTGACTTGCGTCAGCGCCCTATTAGAAGGAGTGGCGGATACCAACTTGGTAGCCGTTGACGTTCTCGCCAGGCAGAGCGGTAGCGCCGGTCAGGCCGTTGCTGGCCAGAACGCGCGTTGCGCCGCCCTTGTTTTGCATGTGAGCGATCGTGCCGTACACAGCGGTGCGCTTGGACAGGTCATACACGTAGCCCAGAGCCAGCACGCGGGAATCGGCGCTGCTGTTCTTCAGGTCCAGGTTCGCGAACGAAGCCTTCACCGTGCCAGGACCGACAGGAGCGGTCAGGCCGATCAGGTACGTGCTGTACTTCGTTTGCACAGCAGCGTTGTTCTTTTCTTGGTGCCAGATGAAGATTGGCTTCACGACGCCCAGATCGTACGAACCAGCAATGGAGTACGTGGTCACGTCTTGAGGAGCCGTAGCACCGCGCAGCTTGTCAGCTGCCAGGGTCACGCTCAGAGGACCGTTTTCGTAGCCACCGGCCAGGCCGAGGTAGTTGCCAGCCTTGTCATAGGCAGCGTTGGAAGGCGTTTCGCCGAAAGCGTAGTGCACGGTACCGAAGAAGCCACCCAGGTTGCCAGGGGTGCGGTAGCTCACGCCGTTGCCGATACGGAAAGGTTGACCGCCGATGCCGAAGCCCAGGAAGTTACCCACGCCGACTTGGCCGAACGGATCGTACGAGCTGGGCTTGTCGTAGCCAGCCGTCAGTTCACGACCCAGACGAACTTCACCGAAGTTGCCCATCAGGCTGACCGTGGAACGGCGCTTGAATTCGAAGCCAGGACCCGTAGCGCCGCCGCCAGCACCGGTGCCGGTGTCGTTCTGGATAGCGCCTTCGAGCCAGAAACCAGCCTTCAGACCGCCACCGAGGTCTTCAACGCCGCGGAAACCCAGACGGCTGGTTGCATTGCCGCTGTTGTACACGCCGGTCACGGAATTGTCGGCGGAGATGCGGCCAACGCCTGCATCAACGATACCGAACATCGTGACGGAAGATTGAGCCATTGCAGCGCCGGAAGCAGCCAGCACAGCCAGGGCAATCAGGGATTTTTTCATTGCGAGTTACTCCAAGGTTAAACGAGGGCGCCGGTTCGGGGGGCTGAGATGCACAAGCGCAGTCCGCCGGATCCCCGGGCCAACCTCCTGGTGGGGAAGTTGTCCTTATTGCAACAGAGCCACGTCCGTTTCGCAAAGGAATTCCCTCACAATTGCACCGAAAGGCCCAAATCGTTGCTGTGTTGCAACAACCCTTGAGGCGTCACGGAACTGACTTATCGCGGCGCCCAGCGGGCAAAGGATGCTCGCATTTTTGTATTCATTCGAAAATTCTGTAGCGCTTTCGAACTTCACCCGATTTTTCCATGGATCCACTTCTGACGGCGGTCGATACCGCACTGCGCACCCTCTTCGCCAAGCCCCGGGCAGGGGAGCCCTCACCGGCACGCGCCCATTCTGACGCCAATCTCTCGCCCGCGGAAAAACGCTTGGCAGGCGCGCTCATGCGGGTGAACCACGTGGGCGAAGTGTGTGCCCAGGCACTCTACACCGGCCAGGCCGCCGTGACGCGCGATGCGCACCTGCGCGCCCACCTGCTGGAGGCGGCGCGAGAGGAAACGGATCATCTCGCCTGGACCCGCGAGCGGCTCGACGCCCTGGGCGACCGGCCGAGCCTGCTCAATCCGCTCTGGTTCGCCGGGGCGTTCGCCATCGGATGGACTGCCGCCCAGGTCAGCGACCGGGTGAGCCTGGGGTTCGTGGTGGAAACCGAGCGGCAGGTGGCGCAGCACCTGCAAAGCCATCTGGAGCGCTTGCCGGCGCAGGACCTGGCGTCCCGCTCGGTCGTGGCACGCATGAAGAGCGACGAAGAGCGGCACGCGAGCGGCGCCCTGGCCGCGGGCGGCCAGGAGTTGCCGGCCCCGGTGCGCCTGCTGATGAAGGCCGCCGCCAAGTGCATGACCACGGTGGCGCACCGCATCTGAAGGAATGCCCTCGGTGCAGTGGCCGCCGTCAGCGCGCCGCCAGGCCGATCACCCCTCGACGATGTCGAAGCCCGTGGTGATCTCCGCCATCTTGCCCAGCATGATGCTGGCGGAACAGTATTTTTCGTGGCTCATGGCGATCGCACGTTCGACCGCCGCCGCAGGCAGCGCCTTGCCCGTCACGGTGAATTGCATGTGGATGCGGGTGAACACCTTGGGATCGACCGGCGCGCGTTCGGAGGTGAGCTTGACGCTGCAGCCGCGGACATCGTGCCGGCCGCGCTTGAGAATCAGCACGACGTCGTAGGCTGTGCAGCCCCCCGTGCCGGCCAGGACTGTCTCCATGGGGCGCGGCGCCAGGTTCTGGCCCCCGTTGGCGGGGTTGGCAGCATCGGGCGCGCCGTCCATGGCCAGGACATGGCCGCTGCCGGTTTCGGCGATGAATCCCATACCGGACCGGGTGCCCGTGGCGCCCGTCCAGGTGACTGTGCATTCCATGTTGTTTTTCTCCATCAAAAAAAGCGAAAAACCGCGTTTCCATCCCGGGATGGTCTATCAATTTTGCTGCAACGCAGCATGGTTTGGGCTACACTTCGCACCATGCGTTGCCCGAAAGGGTGGACAGCAAGCCCAAACGGTTTGTTCGCACCCATTGTCTCCTCCATCTCCTCAAAGGATGGATTCGGCCCCGGACTTCACAGTCCGGGGCCGTTTTTTTTGCCCTGCGCACGACGGCAGCAGCGTCGGGCCACCGCCTATGATGGCGGCCCTGCCCGCGACCGGCGCGGCAACGATCCGCACGACATGACCCAGCACCTCACGCCCCTGGACTACCTGAAGAAGATCCTCACGGCCCGCGTTTACGACGTGGCGGTCGAATCGGCCCTGGAACCCGCCAAGGCGCTGAGCCGCCGGCTCCACAACCAGGTACTGCTCAAGCGTGAGGACCAGCAGCCGGTGTTCAGCTTCAAGCTGCGGGGCGCCTACAACAAGATGGCGCACCTGTCGCCCGAGCAGTTGCAAAAGGGCGTGATCTGCGCCTCGGCTGGCAACCATGCCCAAGGCGTGGCGATGAGCGCGCACAAGCTGGGGACCCGCGCCGTCGTCGTCATGCCGACGACCACGCCCCAGCTCAAGGTGGATGCCGTTCGGACGCTGGGCGGCGAGGTCGTGCTGCACGGCGACAGCTATTCCGACGCCTACGAGCACGCGGCCCAGTTGCAGGCAGCCCAGGGCCTGACCTTCGTACACCCCTTCGACGATCCCGACGTGATCGCCGGCCAAGGCACGATCGCCATGGAAATCCTGCGCCAGCTGCAGAGCCTGGGCAGCAACCGGCTCGATGCGGTGTTCGTCGCCATCGGCGGCGGCGGGCTGGTGAGCGGCGTGGCCAACTACATCAAGGCAGTGCGCCCCGAGATCCGCGTGATCGGCGTGCAGATGAACGATTCCGACGCCATGGCGCAATCCGTCGCGTCCGGCAGCCGCGTCACGCTGGCCGACGTGGGCCTGTTCTCCGACGGCACGGCCGTCAAGTTGGTGGGCGAGGAGACCTTCCGCGTGGCCCAGGGCCTGGTGGACGAGTTCATGACCGTGGACACCGACGCCGTGTGCGCTGCGATCAAGGACATCTTCGTGGACACGCGCAGCATCGTGGAGCCGGCCGGCGCCCTGGCCGTGGCCGCCATCAAGCAGTACGTGGATACGCACAAGACGCGGGGCGAGACCTACGCGGCCATCCTGTGCGGCGCCAACATGAATTTCGACCGCCTGCGCTTCGTGGCCGAGCGCGCCGAGGTGGGCGAGGAACGCGAAGCCCTGCTGGCGGTCACCATTCCGGAAGAGCGCGGCAGCTTCAAGCGGTTCTGCGAGGTGGTGGGGGAACTGCCCGGCGGCCCGCGCAACGTGACCGAGTTCAACTACCGCATCAGCGACGCCGCGCGCGCCCACGTGTTCGTGGGCCTGACCACACACGGCAAGGGCGAGTCGGAAAAGATCGCCCGCAACTTCCAGCGCCACGGGTTCGAGGCGCTCGACCTCACGCACGACGAACTGGCCAAGGAGCACCTGCGCCACCTGGTGGGCGGCCGCTCGGCGCTCGCGCAGGAGGAGCGGCTGCTGCGCTTCGTCTTCCCCGAGAGGCCGGGGGCACTGTTCAAGTTCCTGAGCCTGATGCAGCCGAGCTGGAACATCAGCCTGTTCCACTACCGCAACCAGGGCGCCGACTACGGGCGCATTCTGGTGGGCATGCAGGTGCCGCCGGGCGATGCGGCGGCGTTCGACGCTTTCCTGGCCACACTGGGCTACCCGTACGTGGAAGAAACGCTGAACCCGGCTTACCAGCTGTTCCTGCAGGCCGGGCGCGCCTAGCCCGAAGGCTTGGCACCAAAACGGCCTCCAGCGCAATTAATACTAGGGCATATAGCTATTTATTT
>NZ_BAAJYT010000004.1:0-80171 GCF_057541515.1 Acidovorax sp. KNOB132 | reverse complement strand
TGGACTTGCCCGCGCCGTTTTCGCCCAGCAGCGCCAGCACCTCGCCCCGGGCGAGGGTCAGGTCGATGCCATCGTTGGCGACCAGCGGGCCGAACCGCTTGGTGATGCCGCGAAGGCGCAGCACGGGCGGCCCGGCCTCGGCGGACGGCGGGCAGGCGGCGGGCTCACCCACGCGGCGTGCTCCGCCCGGCGCAGCGCGCGCGCATCACTTGGCCGTGGACTTGGGCTGGCTGTCGTCCACCTTCACGGTGAACTTGCCCGCCAGGATGTCGGCCTCCCTGGCCTTCACTTTGGCCACGACCTCGGCCGGCACCTTCTTCTCGAACGTGCCCAGCGGCGCGAGTTCGGAGCCCTTGTGCTTCATCATCGAATAGGGGCCGTAGTCCTCGGCGGCGAACTTGCCTTCCTTGACCAGCGCGATCGCGCGGTCCACGCTGGGCTCCATGTGCCACAGCGCCGAGGCCACCACCGTGTCCGGGTACTGGGCCTGCGTGTTGATCACATTGCCGATGGCCAGCTTGCCCTTTTCCTTGGCGGCGTCGGACACGCCGAAACGCTCGGCATACAGCACGTCGGCGCCCTTGTCGATCATGGCGAAGGTCGCCTCCTTGGCCTTCGGCGGGTCGAACCAGCTGTTGATGAAGGTGATGGTGAACTCGGCCTTCGGGTTCACCTCCTTCGCGCCGGCCATGAAGGCGTGCATCAGGCGGTTGACCTCTGGAATCGGAAAGCCGCCCACCATGCCGATCTTGTTCGTGCGGGTCATGCCGCCCGCCACCATGCCGGACAGGTAGGCCGGCTCCTGGATGTAGTTGTCGAACACGCTGAAATTGGGCGCCTGCGGCTTGCCGGAGGAACCCATCACGAAGGCTGTCTTGGGAAAGTCCTTGGCCACCTTGCGCGCGGCGGCCTCCACGCCGAACACCTCGCCGAAGATCAGCTGGTTGCCCCCGGTGGCGTACTCGCGCATCACGCGCTCGTAATCGGCATTGGCCACGTTCTCGCTGCTCTTGTATTCGATCTCGCCACGCGTTTCCGCCGCCTTGAGCGCCTTGTGGATGCGGCTCACCCATTGCTGTTCATAGGGCACCGTGTAGATCGCCGCCACCTTCAGCTTGGCCTGGGCGAAGGCCAGCGTGGGCGCCAGGCCCAGGGTGGCGGAGATGGCCAGGGAGGTGCAGAACAGGCGGCCGGTGAAGAGGCGGCGAGAGGTCATGGAGCGTCCTTTTGCAGGGGAAAAGAGGTCGATGCAGGAAGCCAGCAGCGCATGCAAAATGCGCGCCAGTCATTCACCCCGTGATTCATTTCGTCCCGAAGATCCGGTCCCCGGCATCGCCCAGCCCGGGCAGGATGTAGCCGTGGTCATTCAGTTCGCGGTCGATCGCGGCGGTGTAGATCGGCACGTCGGGGTGGGCCTTTTGCAAGGTGGCCACGCCTTCCGGTGCGGCCAGCAGGCAGACGAACTTGATCGAGCGGGGGTTGAGTTTCTTCAGGCGGTCCACCGCGGCCGCGGCGGAGTTGCCGGTGGCGAGCATGGGGTCCACGACGATGATGTCGCGCTCTTCCATTTCGGACGGCATCTTGAAGTAGTACTCGACCGGCTGCAGTGTCTGCGGGTCGCGGTACAGGCCGATGTGGCCCACGCGGGCGCCCGGGATCACGTTGAGCATGCCGTCCAGAAAGCCGTTGCCGGCGCGCAGGATGGACACGAGCACCTGCTTCTTGCCGTCGATCACCTGGCCCGTCATGGTTTCCAGCGGGGTTTCGATCTGCACGTCCTGCAGCGGCATGTCGCGCGTGACCTCGTAGGCCATCAGGGTGCTGAGTTCGCCGAGCAGGCGGCGAAAGCTGTTGGTGCTGGCGTCCTTCTTGCGCATCAGGGTCAGCTTGTGCTGGACCAGGGGATGGGTGATGACGTGGACATTGCTCATGGGCTGGGGCCTCTTGTTGGGAAAGTGAAAAGCTGGAAAACCGGTCTGCAGGGGGCAGGGGAAAGAAAAGGTGCGTGCGTCGCCGCCCAGGGGCGGCGCGGGGCGCGGATCAGTCTGCCAGAAAGCGTGCGTACCGCGCCAGGTCGACGTTGCCGCCGCTCACGATGATGCCCACGCGCTTGCCATGCAGGTCCACGCCGCCATGCAGGGCGCCCGCAAAAGCGAGGGCGCCGGTGGGCTCCACGACGATCTTCATGCGCTCGGCGAAGAAGCGCAGGGCCTGCACCAGCTGCTCGTCGGTGGCGGTGACGATGTCGGCCACGTCGCGCTGGATGATGGGAAAGGTGATGCTGCCCAGCGCCTGGGTCTGCGCGCCGTCGGCGATGGTGTGGGGCGTGTCGATGCGCACGATGCGGCCGGCGCGCAGCGATTGCTGGGCGTCGTTGCCGGCGGCCGGCTCCACGCCGATCACCTGGCAGTCGGGGGCCAGCGCCTTCGCGGCCAGAAGGCTGCCGGACAGCAATCCGCCGCCGCCCAGGCAAACGAACAGGTAATCGAGGTCGGGCACTTCTTCGAGCAGCTCCTTGGCGGCGGTACCCTGGCCGGCGATGACGTGCGGATGGTCGAACGGCGGCACCAGGGTCATGCCGCGCTCCTGCGCGAGCCGGTGGCTGATGGCTTCGCGGTCTTCGGTGAAGCGGTTGTAGGTGACGACCTGGGCGCCGTACTCGCGCGTGGCAGCCATCTTGGCGGTGGGCGCATCCTCGGGCATGACGATCAGGGCGGGCATGTCCAGCAGGCGGGCCGAGAGGGCGATGGCCTGCGCATGGTTGCCGGAAGAAAAAGCCAGCACGCCGCCTTCGCGCTGGGTGGCGTCGAACTGCGCCAGGGTGTTGTAGGCACCGCGGAACTTGAAGGCGCCCATGCGCTGCAGGTTCTCGCACTTGAAAAAGAGCTGGGCGCCGCACTGCTGGTCCGCCGTGCTGGAGCGCGCCACGGGCGTGCGGTGCGCGACGCCCTGGAGCCGATGGGCCGCGTCGGCGACGTCGGTGTAGGTGGGCAGGGCCGGGATGTGCGTAGGCATGGCAGCGTCCTCGCGTAGACGGGATCGGAAAGAGCACGCATCATAGCCCGCCAGCGAGCGGCGGAGCGCGGAAATGGGCTGCAGCGCAAGCCCAGCAAGCGCAGGCAGCTATGGAATTTGATAGCAAAGGCCCGCCTGTCGCAGCCCGCAGGCCGGGCGGACCGATCGCTCACCCTCCATCGCTGAAGCGCTGCAGCGGCGCGAGCGGAGGAAAGGCGCCCTCGCGCCTGCCACGCATCGCGTCCACGGCCTCGCCCACATGCCGGTTGCTCCAGATCGCGCCCTGCAGCCAGCCCATCTGGCGCAGGCTGTCGTCCACCGAGTGGTCGCGCGCATAGTGCACGGCCTGCTTGGTGCCCCAGATGGCGACCGGCGGCTTGGCGGCGATCTCGCGGGCGCAGGCCAGGGCCGCGTCCAGCATCGCCGCCTGCGTGTCGAACAGTTCGTTGACCAGCCCGCAGGCCAGGGCGCGCGGTGCGGGCAGGCGCCGGCCGGTATAGGCCAGCTCCTTGACGATGCCCAGCGGAATCAGCTTGGGCAGGCGCTGCAGCGTGCCCACGTCGGCCACCATGCCGATGTTGATCTCCTGGATGCAGAAGAACGCGTCCTGCGTGGCGTAGCGGATGCAGGCGGCCGTCACCATGTCCACCGCGCCGCCGATGCAGCCGCCGTGGATGGCGGCGATCACGGGAATGCGCAGCGATTCGATACGCGTGAACGTGGCCTGCATGTCGGTCAGCAGGTCGAAGACGGCGGCGCGGCCTTCGGGGCTCTGGTCGTCCATGGCGATGGCGCCACCGAACGTGTCCAGCGCCATGCCGGCCGAAAAGTGCTTGCCCGTGCTGCTGATGACGAGCGCGCGCGCCTCGCCCGACCGGTGCAGCCGCGCCAGCACGGTGTCCAGCTCGCGCCAGAACGCCGGGTGCATGGTGTTCAGGGCCTCCGGCCGGTTCAGCACCAGATGCGCCACCTGGTCCGTGATGGCGAGCGAAAAGCAGGTGAGGGCGGGGAGGTCGGTGGTATCGGTCATGCGGCGCACTCTAGGCGGGTTGGCGCCAAGGCGGCCGTCACCTGTGCGACGGCGGCGTTGGGCGGCACCGCAAGGAAGGCACGGGGGGCCGGCCGATATACTTCCCGGTCCTGTTTCCGGGCTTTCCCGCCCCATCTCCCCATGCAAATCTCCCGCCGCCTTTTCGCCCTGGGCCTTGGCCTGGCTGCCGCAATGACCGCTCCGCTGGCTGCCCACGCGCAGGACCGCGAGCTGACCGTGGCCTCCAGCGCCACCTATGCGCCGTTCGCCTTCGAGAACAAGGACAAGCAGATCGTCGGTTTCGACATCGACATCATCAACGCCATCGCGAAGAAGCAGTCGCTCAAGATCAAGGTGGTGAACACCCCCTGGAGCGGCATTTTCGCGGCGCTGAACAACGGCGATGTGGATCTAGTGATCTCCGGCGTGACCATCAATGACAAGCGCCGCCAGAGCTACGACTTCACCGAGCCGTACTTCGCCGCCCAGCAGCTGATCGCCGTGCCCAAGGCGAGCTCCGTGGCTTCGCTGAAGGACCTGGCAGGCAAGAAGATCGCCGTGGTGAATGCCTCCACGGCGGACGACGTGGCCTCGCGCGAGTTTGGCAAGACCAGCCCGAACATCCGGCGCTTCGAGAGCACGCCGCTCATCATTTCCGAACTGGCGGGCGGCGGCGTGGATGCGGCCATCGGCGACAACGGTGTGATCGCCTACCGCGTGGCGCAGAACGCCGCGCTGAAGACGGTGGAAGACCCCGCGTTCCCCGTCGAGGGTTTCGGCATCGTCGTCAAGAAGGGCGACAAGGCGCTGCAGGACAAGCTCAACGCCGGCCTGGCCGCCGTGCGGGCCGATGGCAGCTACAACGAGATCTACAAGAAGTGGTTCGGCAAGGAATACAAGCCACGCTGATCGCTGATCGGCACGCCGCTTTTCGGCATGACACCACGGCCGCGCTGCGGCCGTTTTTGCGGGCGCCTATGCGCCCGACGCGACCAATGAGAGGAAGAGGCCATGGAGCCTGTTGAGTGGTTTGGCTGGTTCCGGCCGGACATCCTGGTGGAATACAAGGACCTGTTCATCCAGGGCGCGTGGATGACGATCGGCGTGACGGTGGTGTGCGTGCTGCTGGGCGGCACATGGGGGCTGTTGCTCGCGCTGGCCCGCCTGGCGCAGGCGCGCCATGCGCCGCTGAGCTGGGTGTGCCGCTATCTGCTGCGGTGGCCATCCACCGTGTATGTGAGCTTCTTTCGCGGCACGCCGTTGTTCGTGCAGATCCTGCTGATGCACTTCGCGGTGCTGCCGCTGTTCATCCATCCGACCTCGGGCCTGCTGGTGACGGGCGACTTCGCGCGCACGCTCAAGCAGGAGCATGGCGCGCTGATCTCGGGGATCGTGGCGCTCACGCTCAATTCCGCCGCGTACATCTCGGAGGTGTTCCGCGCGGGCATCCAGTCGATCGCGCGCGGGCAGTCCGATGCGGGGCGCTCGCTGGGCTTCACGCCCGGGCAGGTAATGCGCTACGTGGTGCTGCCGCAGGCCTTTCGCCGCATGCTGCCGCCGCTGGGCAACAACGCGATCGCGCTGCTGAAAGACACCTCGCTGATCTCCGCCATCGGCCTGGCCGAGATGGCCTATGCCGCGCGCACCGTGGCCGGGGCCTATTCGCGCTACTGGGAGCCGTATCTGGCGATTGCCCTGGCCTACTGGATCATGACGCTCGCGCTGACCGGCGCGCTGCGCAGGCTGGAAAGCCACCTGGCGCGCAGCGACCGGGTCTGAAGCCGCTGCTGGAAGGCGCTGGCGGTTTCAGCGCCGCACGGTGCTGGCGTCCTGCCCGAACAGCACCTTCTTCGCGTCTTCGTCCACGGTGGGGGCGGTGTTGATGCGCTGGACCAGGTCGTACGCCCTGACGGTGGCGGGGCGCTCGCGGATGCGTTCGAACCATTGCGCCAGATGCGGGAAGTCCTTGAGGTTCTGCCGCTGGCGCTCGTGCGGAACGATCCAGGGGTAGCAGGCCATGTCGGCGATGGAATACGTGCCGGCGATGTACTCGCGGCCATCGGACAGGTGCTTGTCCAGCACGCCATACAGGCGCCCGGTTTCCTTCACGTAGCGGTCGATCGCGTAGGCGATGGGCTCCGGCGCATATTGCGTGAAGTGGTGGTTCTGCCCCGCCATGGGACCCAGGCCTCCCATTTGCCAGAACAGCCACTGCAGGGCTTCGGTGCGGCCGCGCAGGTCCTGGGGAACGAACTTTCCCGTCTTGTCGGCCAGGTACAGCAGGATGGCGCCGGACTCGAACACCGAAATGGGCTCGCCGCCCCCCTTGGGCGCATGGTCCACGATGGCGGGAATGCGGTTGTTGGGTGCGATGCGCAGGAAGTCGGGCTGGAACTGCTCGCCCCGGCCGATGTTCACGGGCCGCACGCGATAAGGCAATGCGGCCTCTTCGAGGAGCATCGTGATCTTGTGGCCGTTGGGCGTGGTCCAGTAGTGCAGGTCGATCATGGCAGGGTTCCTTGGTTTTTCTGGCGAGGGCGGATTCATCAGCGCTTGCGGCCGCCGAACAGGCTGCCCAGCACGCCGCGCAGGATCTCCTTGCCCAGCGAGGTACCCATGGTGCGCACGGCGGATTTGGCCATGGTCTGCACCAGCCCGTCGTGCTTGCCGCCGCGTGGGCCGGTCGAGCCGAACAGCACGTCGTTCAGCCCGCCCATGACACCGCCGCCCGCGCCGTCGGTGGTGCCCCCCTTGGAGCCGGCGGGCGCCGTGGCGGCGGCTTCGGTGCGGCCCTGGAGCTTTTCGTAGGCGGATTCACGGTCCACGGCTTTCTCGTACACGCCGGCGACGAGCGAACCGGCCAGCAACGCCTGGCGCTGGGCGGGCGTGATGGGTCCCAACTGGCTGGCAGGGGGCAGCACGAACACGCGCTCGGTCACGCTGGGCCGGCCCTTGGCGTCCAGGAAGCTCACCAGCGCCTCGCCCACCGCCAGTTCGGTGATGGCGGTTTCGATGTCCAGGCCCGGCTTCTGGCGCATGGTGGTGGCCGTGGCCTTCACCGCTTTCTGGTCGCGCGGCGTGAAGGCGCGCAGCGCGTGCTGCACGCGGTTGCCCAACTGGGCCAGCACGCTATCGGGAATGTCGAGCGGGTTCTGGGTGACGAAATACACGCCCACGCCCTTGGACCGCACCAGCCGCACCACCAGTTCGATGCGCTCGATGAGCACCTTGGGCGCTTCGTTGAACAGCAGGTGGGCCTCGTCGAAGAAGAAGACGAGTTTAGGGACTTCCGGGTCGCCGATCTCGGGCAGCTGCTCGAACAGTTCCGACAGCATCCACAGCAAGAAGGTGGCATACAGGCGCGGCGAATTCATGAGCTTGTCGGCGGCCAGGATGTTCACGACACCTCGCCCGTCCACCGTCTGCATGAGGTCGTTGATGTCGAGCATGGGCTCGCCGAAGAACTGGGTGCCACCCTGCTGCTCGATCTGCAGCAGGCCCCGTTGGATCGCGCCTACGCTGGCGGCGCTGATATTGCCGTACCCTGTCGTGAATTCCTTGGCGTTGTCCCCGACGTACTGGAGCATGGACCGCAGGTCTTTGAGGTCGAGCAGCAGCAGGCCGTTGTCGTCGGCGATCTTGAAAACCAGGTTGAGCACGCCCAGCTGGGTTTCGTTCAGGTTGAGCATGCGGCCCAGCAGCAGCGGGCCCATGTCGGACACCGTGGCGCGCACCGGGTGGCCTTGCTGGCCGAACACGTCCCACAGGGTGGTGGGGCAGGCCAGGGGCTCCGGCAGCGGAAGGTCTCGCTCCTTGAGCGTGGCCGCCAGCTTGTCGCCGATACTGCCCGGTTGGCTGATGCCGGTGAGGTCACCCTTGATGTCGGCCATGAACACCGGCACACCGATGCGCGAGAAGCCTTCGGCCAGCGTCTGCAGGGTGACCGTCTTGCCCGTGCCGGTGGCACCGGTGATGAGGCCGTGGCGGTTGGCCAGGCCGGGCAGCAGATGGCATTCGGTGGTGCCATGCTTGGCAATGAGAAGAGGTTCGGCCATGGCGTCGGGGTGCGGAGTGGGGTGGGGTGCGTCAAAAGTAAAATCGCGGGCAGTAGATTAAATCAATACCAGAAGGACTCCTGTGGCAGGACACAGCAAATGGGCAAACATCCAGCACCGCAAAGGTCGGCAGGATGAAAAGCGCGGCAAGATCTGGACCCGGATCATTAGAGAGATCACGGTGGCGGCACGGGCGGGCGGGGGCGATGTCTCCGCCAATCCCCGGTTGCGTCTGGCCATCGAAAAGGCCAAGGCGGCGAACATGCCGGCCGACCGCATCAAGTACAACATCGACAAGGCCACCGGCAATGCCGAAGGCGTGAGCTACGAGGAAATCCGCTACGAAGGCTACGGCATCGGCGGCGCGGCCATCATCGTGGACACCATGACCGACAACCGCGTGCGCACCGTGGCCGAAGTGCGCCACGCCTTCAGCAAGCATGGCGGCAACATGGGCACCGAAGGCTCCGTGGCCTTCCAGTTCAAGCACTGCGGCCAATTGATCTTCGCACCGGGCACCAGCGAGGACCAGGTGATGGAAGTGGCGCTGGAAGCCGGCGCGGAGGATGTGGTCACGGGCGAGGACGGCGCCATCGAAGTGCTCACCGCCTACGCCGATTTCGAAGCGGTGAAGAACGCGCTGGAGGCCGCCGGCCTGGTGCCCGAGGTGGCCGAGGTCACCATGCGCGCCGAAAACACCATCGAGCTCGAAGGCGAAGACGCCGCGCGCATGCAAAAACTCCTCGACGTGCTGGAAGACCTGGACGACGTGCAAGAGGTCTATCACAACGCTGCCTTATGAACATGAGCCTGAACCTCTGCAATCGACCCCTGCCCGCCGAAGGGCCCACCTGCCTGCCGCCAGCGGCCCATCGGAGTCCGGTATGAAAGTCCTCGTGATTGGCGGCGGCGGCCGTGAACATGCCATGGCCTGGAAGCTTTCGCAGTCTCCCAAGGTCACGAAGGTCTTTGTGGCGCCGGGCAACGGCGGCACGGCCCTGAATCCCAAGCTCGAGAACGTGGCCATCACCGATGTGCGCGAACTGCGGGCCTGGGCGCACGAGCAGAAGATCGCGCTCACCGTGGTCGGCCCCGAGGCGCCTCTGGCCGCCGGCGTGGTGGACGAATTCCGCGCGCACGGACTGCGCATCTTCGGGCCCACGAAGGCTGCCGCGCAGCTCGAAAGCTCCAAGGCGTTCTCCAAGGCCTTCATGCGCCGCCATGGCATTCCCACGGCGGACTACGACACCTTCACCGATCCGGTGGCGGCCCATGCCTTCGTGGAGCGGCTGGGAGCGCCGATCGTCATCAAGGCCGACGGCCTGGCGGCCGGCAAGGGCGTGGTGGTGGCCATGTCGCTGCAGGAGGCCCATGACGCGGTGGACTTCATGCTGGTGGACAACAAGTACGGCGTGACGCACAACGAAGGCGGCGCACGCGTCGTGATCGAAGCGTTCCTGCAAGGCGAGGAAGCCAGCTTCATCGTGCTGTGCGACGGCAAGAACGTCACCGCCCTGGCGACCAGCCAGGACCACAAGCGCCTGAAGGACGGCGACCAGGGCCCCAACACCGGTGGCATGGGCGCGTATTCGCCCGCGCCCGTGGTCACCGCCGACGTGCACGCCCGCGCCATGCGCGAGATCATCCTGCCCACCATCCGTGGCATGGAAAAGGATGGCATTCCATACACGGGCTTCCTGTACGCCGGCCTGATGATCGATTCGACCGGCCACCCCAAGACGCTGGAGTTCAACTGCCGCATGGGTGACCCCGAGACACAGCCGATCCTCATGCGCCTCAAGAGCGATTTCGTCGATGTGCTGGGCGCCGCGGTGGACGGCAAGCTTGACCAGGTCGAATTGCAATGGGACCGCCGCACCGCGCTGGGCGTGGTGATGGCCGCGCACGGCTACCCGGAAGATCCGCGCAAGGGCGATGCGATCACGGGCCTGCCTGCGGACGCCGACGAAGCCATGGTGTTCCATGCCGGCACGGCGCTGAAGGACGGCGTGCCGCACACCACGGGCGGACGCGTGCTGTGCGTGACCGTGCTGGCCGACAGTGTGAAACAGGCGCAGCAGCGTGTGTACGACGTGGCCCGTGGCATCCATTTCGATGGCGCGCAGTACCGCCGCGACATCGGCCACCGCGCGGTGAAGAGCTGATGGCGGCACCCGCACCGACGCCTGCCCTGAACGCGGCCGACACGGCCACCCGCGTGCGGGCCTACCTGGAAGGGCTGCAGGCACGCATCACCTCGGCCCTGGAAGAGATCGAAGGGCCTGTAGCGCGCGGTGGCGGCCGGTTCCTGAACGATGCGTGGCGCAAGGCGCCGGGCGAACCGCTGCAGGGCGACGGCATCACCCGCATTCTGGAGGGTGGCCGGGTGTTCGAGCGCGCGGGCTGCGGCTTCTCGCACGTGCGGGGCGCCACGCTGCCGCCATCGGCCACGCAGCACCGGCCCGAGCTGGCTGGCGCACCGTTCGAGGCCATGGGGGTATCGCTGGTGTTCCACCCGGTCAACCCCTATGTGCCCACGGTGCACATGAACGTGCGCATGATCGTGGCGGCTCCGGCCGAAGGCGCGCCGGTGTGTTGGTTCGGCGGTGGCATGGACCTCACGCCCTACTATGGTTTCGAAGAAGACGCGGTGCACTTTCACCGCGCCTGCCGCGATGCGCTCAACCCCTTCGGCGAGGGCCTGTACCTGCGTTTCAAACGCTGGTGCGACGAGTACTTCTACCTCAAGCACCGCAACGAGCAGCGTGGCGTGGGAGGCATCTTCTTCGACGATTTTTCCGAGCTGGGCTTCGAGCGCAGCCTGGGCATGGTGCAGTCCGTGGGGGATGCGTTCCTGGGCGCCTACCTGCCCATCGTGCATCGGCGCCAGGCGATCCCGTTCGGTGATCGGCAGCGCGAGTTCCAGTGCTACCGGCGCGGTCGCTATGTGGAGTTCAACCTGGTGTGGGACCGGGGCACGCACTTCGGCCTGCAGTCGGGCGGGCGCACCGAATCGATCTTGCTGTCGATGCCGCCCATGGCGGGCTGGTCGTACCAGCGCCAGGAGGCTCCGGGCTCGCCCGAGGCTGAGCTCACACGGCGCTTTCTGGTGCGGCGGGACTGGCTCTGAACCCAGCCTGTGCGTTCGCAAAAAGGCCGAAAGCTATAATTTCAATAGCTGCTCGCGCTCATGCCATGAGCGCCGAAGGCCAAAAACACCCTTGATGTGCGCGGGATGGCCGAACCGCCACCCGGGCCCGCCGCATTGGCCGATGCCCGGGTTGCACGCTATATTGGCCCCATCCTTTTTAGACAAACGCCTGATGACCACCTCCTCCAAATCGGAATCCGCTGCCAAAAAAGACGTCACCAAGCTCCAGCGCGCCATCGTCGATGGCCTGGAAGACGTCAAAGCGCAAGACATCCAGGTGTTCAACACCGAGCACCTCTCGCCGCTGTTCGAGCGCGTGATCGTGGCGTCGGGCACCTCCAACCGCCAGACCAAGGCGCTGGCGGCCAGCGTGCGCGATGCGGTGCGCGAAGCGGGCTTCGGCAAGCCCCGCATCGAGGGTGAGGACAACGGCGAGTGGATCATCGTGGACTGCGGCGCCGCCGTGGCGCACATCATGCAGCCGGCCATCCGCCAGTACTACCGCCTGGAAGAGATCTGGGGCGATACCCCCGTGCGCTTGAAGCTCGGCGCTGTCAAGCCCAAGGCCGTGGAAGGCGCGGCAGGCACTGCGAAGAAAAAGCCCGCCGCCAAGAAGGCCGCCGCCGCTCCCGAACAACCCGCCCGCAAGCCCGGCGTGAGCAAGGTCGCGGCCAAGGCCCCTGCTGCGAAAGCCCCGGCCAAGACCGCAGCCAAGGCGACCGCAAAGCCGGCCGGCCGTGGCGCCCTGAAGCAGGCCGCGCCTGCAAAGACGACCGCGAAGACGGCGGCCAAGACGACCGCCAAGCCGGTGGCCAAGGCGCCCATCAAAACCCTGGTGGTCAAGCCCATCGCCAAGAAGACGGCGGGCAAGCCCGCAGCCAAGAAGGCTCCGGGCCGCTCCACCGCCGCTGCGGCCCCCAAGGCAGCGCCCCGTGCTGCCACCGTGAAGACGGCGGCCAAGCGCCCCGCCGCCAAGAATTCGCCGACCCGCAGGGGCTGAGCCAGCGCCTGAGCGATCGATGAAGTTGCTGATCGTGGCCGTGGGCCAGCGGGTGCCCGATTGGGCGCAGACGGCCTACGACGACTACGCCAAGCGGTTTCCTCCGGAACTGAAGGTCGAGCTCAAGGCGGTGAAGACCGAGCCGCGCGGCTCCAAGACGCTGGAGACGCTCTACGCCGCCGAGCGCGAGCGCATCGAGGCCGCCATACCCCGCGGCACCCGTGTGGTGGCGCTGGACGAGCGGGGCACGTCCCTCACCACCAAAGCACTCGCAGAGCGTCTCAAAGGCTGGCAATTGGGGGGCGACGACGTGGCCCTGGTCATCGGCGGACCCGATGGCCTGGACCCCGCCTTTCGGCAGGCTGCGCACGAGCGCATACGGCTGTCCGACCTGACCTTGCCGCACGCCATGGTGCGGGTGCTGCTGATCGAGCAGCTTTACCGGGCGTGGTCGGTGAACGCGGGGCACCCCTACCACCGCGAATGAGCGCTGACGACCCGGCGGTGTCAGGCCTCGGCCAGTTCTTCGGACGGCGCAGCCGCTGCGCTGAGGTTGGCGGCTGGCGCCTGCAGGGCATAGGCGGGCGCGAACTCCGTGGCCAGCAGGCTGAAGGACAGCAGATCATGGTGCCGTCCGCTCCAGAACCCTGCACTGCGCAGCAACCCTTCCCGCTGGAACATCCAACGCTGCAGCATGCGGATCGATGGCAGGTTGTCGGGATGCACCGTGGCGCTGATGCGCATCAGCTGGAGATGGAGGAAGCACCAGTTCAGCACCCTGCCGATTGCTTCGTTCATGAAGCCCTGGCCCTGGTACGGCGCCGCCAGTTCATAGCCCAGTGCGGCGCTGAGCGTGGCGGCGTCGCATTGCGTGAAGTTGCATTGCCCGATCATGCCCGGCGCGTCCTTGCGCTCGATGGCCCAGCAGAACCCCGGGACGGGCCGCTGCGTCAATTGATCGGTCCAGTTCACGAAATCCAGCGCACCCTCCAGGTCTTGGATCGCGTTGTAGCCGGCCCACTGCCTTGACTCCGCATGCGCATGCATGGCGAGCATGGCCGGCGCATCGGCCGCCACCATCTTGCGCAGCCTGAGCCGCGGTGTCTCCAGTGTGGGAAAGAAGGTCATGCGCCATTCTTGAAAAGGCCGGCAGCGCAGGGCGGCTGGTTCCCGAAGCCGGCGCCGGCGAACCGAAGCGGCACGCGCGAGCGATCGGCTATCCTCGCGCCCCGTGCCGTCCTCTATTCCTTCCTTCATCTATCTCGCATCCCAAAGCCCGCGCCGCCGCCAACTGCTCGAGCAGTTGGGGATTCGCCATGAACTGCTGCTGCCCAATGCCGATGGCGATGTGGCCGAAGACGCAGAAGCCATCGAGGTGCCGCTGGCCAGCGAGCCGCCCGCCCGCTACGTGCAGCGCGTCACGGGGCTCAAGCTCGATGCGGCCGTCGCCCGCCGTGCCCGGCGCGGGTTGCCGGATGCGCCCATCCTTTGCTCGGACACCACGGTGGCCTGGGGTCGCACGATCTACGGCAAGCCCGAGGATGCCGCCGACGCGCGCCGCATGCTGGGCGAGTTGTCGGGGCGCACGCACCGCGTGCTCACGGCGGTGGCCCTGCAGCACGGCGAAACGCGGTCGGTCGCGCTGTCGGTCTCGAAAGTAACCTTTGCCGCACTCACGCCCGCCCAGATCGCGGCGTATGTGGACAGCGGCGAACCCATGGGCAAGGCCGGCGCGTATGGCATTCAGGGGCCCGCGGCGCAGTACGTGTCGCACCTGGCCGGCAGTTATACCGGCATCATGGGATTGCCCTTGTTCGAGACGGCGCAGCTGCTGCGCTCGGCCGGCATGCTGCGCGGCTGAATGGCGATGTGGGCCCAGTGACTCCGCCATGCAGGCGGGTTTCAGGCATCATGGGCGGCCACTTTTTTCCGAGCCCATGCAACAAGACATCCTGATCAACTGGTCCCCCCAAGAAACCCGCGTGGCGGTGGTCGAGCACGGCGCGGTGCAGGAATTGCACGTGGAACGCACCCTGGAGCGGGGCCTGGTGGGCAACGTGTATCTGGGCAAGGTCTCGCGCGTGCTGCCGGGCATGCAGTCGGCGTTCATCGACATTGGGCTGGAGCGCGCGGCGTTCCTGCACGTGGCGGACGTGTGGCACCGCCAGGAAGGCGGCGAGGCACCCATGTTCGCGCGCAAGGGCGAGCCGCCGGTGCCCATTGAAAAACAGGTGTTCGAAGGCCAGTCGCTCATGGTGCAGGTCATCAAGGACCCCATCGGCACCAAGGGCGCGCGCCTGTCCACGCAGATCAGCATCGCGGGAAGGCTGCTGGTGTTTCTGCCCCAGGACGACCACGTGGGCGTGTCGCAGAAGATTCCTGCCGACGAGCGCGATGCCCTGCGCGGGCGGCTGCAGGCACTGGTGGGCGACAAGGCGTCGGGAGGCGGCGGCGGGTTCATCCTGCGAACCAATGGGGAAGATTCCACCGACGCCGAACTGGCCGAAGACATCGCCTACCTGCGCAAGACCTGGGCGCGCATCAAGGACGCCTCGCTGCGCCTGCCACCCATGTCGCTGCTGCACCAGGATCTGAGCCTGCTTCAGCGCGTGCTGCGCGATCTGGTGGGGGAGGAAACGGCCACCATCCGCATCGACTCGCGCGAACAGTTTTCCGCGCTGCAGGCCTTCGGCCACGAATTCATGCCGGCTGCGGCGCCCAAGCTGCAGCTGTACAAGGGCGAGCGGCCCATCTTCGACCTGTATGGCATCGACGAGGAAATCGGCCGGGCCCTGGGCCGGCGCGTCGATCTGAAGTCGGGCGGCTACCTGATCGTGGACCAGACCGAAGCACTGACCACCATCGATGTGAACACGGGCGGCTATGTGGGCGCCCGCAATTTCGACGACACCATTTTCAAGACCAACCTGGAGGCGGCGCAGGCCATCGCAAGGCAGTTGCGGCTGCGCAATCTGGGCGGCATCGTGATTGCGGACTTCATCGACATGGCGCGCGAAGACCACCAGCAGGCCGTGCTCGCGGAATTCAAGAAGCAGCTCGCGCGCGACCGGGTCAAAACCATGGCTGGTGGCTTTTCGCAATTGGGCCTGGTCGAGATGACGCGCAAGCGCACCCGCGAATCCCTGGCCCACATGCTGTGCGAACCCTGCGAGCATTGCCAGGGCAAAGGCATCGTGAAGACCGCGCGCAGCGTGTGCTACGACATCCTGCGTGAAATCTTGCGTGAGGCGCGCCAGTTCAACCCACGCGAGTTTCGTGTTGTTGCCTCGCCTCGCGTGGTGGAACTGTTCCTCGACGAGGAGAGCCAGCACCTGGCAGGGCTGTCGGATTTCATCGGCAAGCCCATCTCGTTGCAGGCCGAAACGGCGGTGGGACAGGAGCAGTACGACATCGTGCTGCTCTGAGAAGCGGGCGTGCCGCCCCAAACAGGCAACTTGCAATCCTTATCGGGGCGCGGTCAAGCGGCGCCTGGATCAGCCCTGGAAAACACAAGGAATCGGTAGCCCCATGGTGGATGCCGAAGCCATAATAAACAATCCATCCGGATGGTTTGTATGTATGTCTGAAGCCCATAAACGCCTGAAGCAACCCGAGTGGGTGCGCACCCGGCTGCTTGCCGTGGCGGCCGATCTGCTGGTGCAGGACGGCCCGGAGGCGGTCACCTTGGACGCTGTCGCGCACCGTGCCGGCGTGACCAAAGGCGGCTTGCAGCACCACTTTAGAACCAAGCAGGCGCTGCTGGATGCGCTGTGCGATCAGTTGTTCGATGCATTCGATGTGTTCTATGCCGCGGCACTCGAATCCGAGCCCGAAGCTCCAGGGCGGCACGCGCGGGCCTATCTGAAGACCTGTTTCCAAGGCGGCCAGACTGCCGAAGAGCGCCTCACGCAGCGTGCCATTGCCTTGCTGGCCCTGGCGTTGCCAGCCTGCCGCGAGCGCTGGAGCGCCAAGATGCGCGTCCTGCTGGCCGAAGACCGTGCCGACCCCGCCGCCACGGACCGATTGTTCCTGTGCCGCTTGGCGGCCGACGGCTTCTGGTTCGACCAGTTGCTGGATGTCTACGGCACGCCGCCAGACCGCAAGGATCGCCTTCTTTCCCTTCTGCTCGAACTCACCCAAGGAACCGCGCCATGACCGTGCATCCCAGCTATCTCATCTTGGGACTGGCCATCGCTTTGGAGGTCGTGGGCACCACCGCGCTCAAGGCGTCTGACGGCTTCACCCGCCTGGCGCCCAGCCTGATCACCGGGGTGGCGTATGCCGCCTCGTTCTACGCACTCTCGCTGGCCTTGAAGACGATTCCGGTGGGGGTCGCCTATGCTATCTGGTCGGGCGTTGGCATCGTGCTGATTTCGGTGGTGGGCTGGGTGGTGTTTCGGCAGCGGCTCGACGCGCCGGCGATGGTCGGCCTGGGGCTGATCATCGCGGGGGTGCTGGTGGTCAATCTCTTTTCCAAAAGCGCGGGGCATTGAACCGTGATGGCCCGTTCCGACATGGATTCCGCGCTTTTCAGCGATCAGTTTTTTTTCGCGCGGTGCGCTGGTGGCGGCCCTTGCAGGCCCGCATGGCCCGCTGGCGTTCGAGCACTGCCGCTTCGACGGAGAAGACCTTTCCGGCCTGGACCTGGGCGGTGCCCGGTTCCTGGATTGCACCTTCGCCGAGACCCGCTTCGAGAAAGCGATGCTGGCGGATTCGCGCTGGCTGGATTGCAAGGCGCGGCAAGCGGATTTCAGCCTGGCCGATCTGTCCGGCGCCCGGCTGTGCAGCAGCGATTTCAACAACACGCGTTGGACCGGCACCAAGCTGGCGGGCGTGCTGTTCACCGAGGCCAAGCTGACGGGCGCGCATTTCAGTCAGGCGAGCACCTTGGGGCTGGAATTTCACCAGTGCCGACTGGTGGGCGCGGACCTGCGCGGGCTTTCGTTCCGCAAGCGCAGCCTGGAGCAATTGGATCTGTCCGAAGCCGACCTGGCTGGATGTGATTTCCGCGACGCGGTCTTCGAGGGTGGCAGCCTGCGGGATGCGAACCTGAAGAATGCACGCTTCGATGGCGCGGACCTGCGTTCGGTGGACCTGGGCGGCCTGACGGTGACCACCGTGGCCCAATCGTTCAAGGGTGCGATGCTGTCGATGGATCAGGCCGCTGCACTCATTGGTGGCCTGGGCGTTCGCGTGGGCTGACCGGGCAGGCGGGCCATCAGCGCTTTTGGCAAGCCATCGAATGCGCGCCAGCCTCCAGCTTTCGCTTTGCGTGCGGGACTGGTTGGCCGACTGACTTCGCTGGTTTTCGCGCTGCAGGGCATTCACGGACGGCGCATGCCACTCAACGCGGGCAGCCGCCACGGGGGCCGGTGCATGGCAGTGGACCCGGCTGAATGCCCCTGGCGTGGCGGTGGTGCAAAAAAGCCATGAGCCCTGCCGTGCCAGTGGCTGCCAGGAGCAGCAGCGCCACATAGACGCCAAGCGCATGTCCGAACGCCACGGTGTCGTTCCATGAGCGTGCGATACCGAGAAACGATGCGTATAGCCACGAGATCGAAGACACGGTGGCAAATCCAGTCAGCAGCAGCACCCGGCCCAGAGACCACTGCAGGAAGACCTTGCCCTGCTGCATGTAGGGAAACGCGAAATGGTGCATGAGCATTCCGTTCAACGTCAGCACGCACACGGTGAGCACTTTCATCCAGAGTTTCTCGTTGGCCAGATACCCGGGGTACTGTGCTTGGCCGACGTAGAGAAAGCCCAGCCCGGTCACCCACAGCACGCCCAACGCCACCGTCATCGTTCGCTTGGTGTGGAGCAGGTTCTCCCACTGCTGCGCTGAAATCGGGCGGTGGACGGAGCGAAGAAACCGGAAGTCATACTCCAGCATCTTTCCAACGGCAACGGCCATGGCGAGCAGGTGAACGAAGACGAGCGCATTCTTGAGGAGCATGGCGTGACGCACGGGGCGCCTTGAGAGTTGTCGCAGCGTGAGTGCCACAACCGTCCGTCTTTGGTTGCCTGCAGGTCAGCAGAATTTGCAGCGGGCACCTGACGGTTTCCATCAGCCCACTTGGGCGCGGCGTCCCATCGCGCCCCATGGCGCCTTTGCTGATGCCCTGTCGCACAGGGCCGGATTTTCTTGACTGGCTGCGCTACGCGTTGGCGGGACAACCAGAATGATCACCCTTTGTGATCAGAGCTTGCGCAGCCGCTGCAGTGCCTGGCGCAGCGTGTCGTCCTGCTTTGCAAAGCAAAACCGCACCACACGCTGGTCGAACCTGTCGCCATAGAAGGCAGACAGCGGGATCGCCGCCACGCCCACCTCGCGGGTGAGCCACTGGCAAAAGTCGGACTCGTTCAGATCGCTCACGGCCGAGATGTCCACGCACTGGAAGTAGCTTCCCGTGCTGGGCAGCAACCGAAGGCGCGAGCCTTCCAGCCCCTGGCGGAACAGGTCGCGCTTGGCCTGGTAGAAAGCAGGCAATTGCAGGTAGGGCGCCGCATCCTGCAGGTAGGCCGCCAGGCCGTGCTGCATCGGCGTGTTCACGGTGAATACATTGAACTGGTGCACCTTGCGAAACTCCCCCGTCAGCGCGGCCGGGGCCGCGACGGTGCCGACCTTCCAGCCGGTGACGTGGAAGGTCTTGCCGAAGCTCGACACGATGAACGCGCGTGCTGCCAGGCCGGGAAAGCGTGCCGCGCTCTCATGCTGCGCACCGTCGAACACCATGTGCTCGTACACCTCGTCGCTGATGAGCAGCACATCGGTGGGAGCGAGCAGTTCTTCCAGGGTGCGCATGTCCTCGGCCGTCCAGATGGTGGCGCTGGGGTTGTGCGGGCTGTTGATGATGAGCGCGCGCGTGCGCGGCGTGATGGCTGCGGCGATCTTGCCGAAATCGGGCCGGAAACTGCCCGGCGTGAGCGGCACCCGCACTACCGTGCCGCCTGCCAGTTCCACATTGGGGGCGTAGCTGTCGTAGCAGGGGTCGAGCACGATCACCTCGTCGCCCGCATGCACCGTCGCCAGGATGGCGGTCAGGATCGCCTGGGTGGCGCCAGCGGTGATGGTGATTTCCGTGTTGGCGTCATACCGGCGGGCATGGAGCGCTTCTATCTTGGCAGCCACGGCTTCACGCAGCGCAGGCACGCCTGCCATGGGCGGGTACTGGTTGTGCCCGGCGCGCATGGCGCGGTCCACGGCATCGATCAGCGCCGGGTCGCAGTGGAAGTCCGGAAAACCCTGGCCCAGGTTCACGGCGCCATGCTCGGCCGCCAGGGCCGACATTACCGTGAAGATGGTGGTGCCCACCTGAGGCAGTTTGCTGGGAAAGGCGGGCGTGCGCGGTGCGATGTCGGTGGAAGTCATGGCGCGAGGGGCTGGCTGGAAAGACGGTCTGGGAAAAGAGCAGGTTCGATGCAGAACGAAAGCCGCTTGGTGTGCAAGCGGTGGGGGTCAGAGTTCGTAATCGTTCACGTGGCCGGTCATGGCCCGGGCGATGAGTTCGCGGTTCAGGCGGTCGCTCAGCAGCTCGGCGAACTTGTAGACGAAGTTGCGCAGGTAGGCGCCACGCTTGAACGCCACCCGCGCCACGCTCTGGCCGAAGAGGTGGCCCACGGGCCGCACCACCAGGTCGCCCAGCGGGTCGTCGCGCATCGCCATCTCGGCCACGATGCCGATGCCCAGGCCCAGGCGCACGTACGTCTTGATCACGTCGGAGTCGATGGCCTCCAGCACGATGCGCGGCTGCAGCTTGCGGGCGGCGAACGCCTGGTCGATCTTGCCCCGGCCGGTGAACGACGGGTGGTAGGTGATGAGAGCCTCGTGCGCGATGTCGTCCAGGCCCAGGCGCTCCTTTTGCGCCAGTGGATGGGCGGTGGGCATCACCAGCACATGCTGCCATTCATAGCAGGGCAGGGTGACCAGATCGGGATAGTCGGCCAGCGACTCCGTGGCCATGCCGATCTCGGCCACCTCGTCGATCACCATGCGCGCCACCTCGTGCGGCGTGGCCTGGTGCAGGCTGATGTTGACCTTGGGGTACGCCTCGCGCAGCTTGGCCACGGGGAGGGGCAGCACATAGCGCGCCTGCGTGTGGGTGGTGGCGATGCTGAGGGTGCCGCTGTCCTGGGCGCTGAACTGTTCGCCGATGCGCTTGAGGTTGCCGACCTCGCGCATGATCAGCTCGATGCTCTTGAGCACGTGCTGGCCTGGCTCGGTGATGCGCTTGAGCCGCTTGCCGTGGCGCGCGAAGATGTCCACGCCCAATTCCTCTTCCAGCTCGATGATGGCCTTGGACACGCCGGGCTGCGAGGTGTGCAGCGCCTTGGCGGCTTCGGTCAGGTTGAGGTTGCGGCGCGCGGCTTCCTGAACGAAGCGGAATTGGTGCAGATTCATATCGTATCGCTGCTAAAGAAGGCGATCATTATGCTGCAGTCGTCTAAGGAAAAACAGCGGCTGTCCAATTTTCGAAGGGCCCACCGCAGGCCCCCGTCTGAAGCCCACGTCAGGCCGAGCCGGCGATCTCGGCCATCAATGCGGTCATGCGCGGATCTTCGCCGATCGCGCCCTGAACCTCGAACTGCACGCCGGGGTGCGTGGCGCGCAGTGTCTGTACCAGGAGTGGAAGGTCCTCGCGGGCGTGCTTGCCCGTGCCCAGGAACATCGGCACCACCGTCACCTGCCGGGCACCTTCGTCCACCAGCGACTGCACGGCCTGCGCGAGGTCGGGCGTGGTCAATTCGAGATAGGCGCAGCGCACCCGCAGTTCGGGGCGATGCTGCTGCAGGTGGACCTGGACCGCCTCCATCGGGGCGCGCCACAGCGGGTCGCGCGAACCATGGGCGAACAGGACAACGCCTCGGGGTGGGGTAGCAGTCAACGCGTGTGGTCCTTGGTTCATCGGCGCAGCACCAACCAGCCGAAAGCGGCCAGCGAAAGCACCGAGTAGATCAGCCCCGGCGCCGCCGCAGTGAGCCAGGGTGACCAGTTCTGCAGGTTGCCCGCGTAGCCGAAAACGTTGTTCAGCAGGAAGAAGCTGATGCCAGCCATCACCCCGCCGAACACATAGCCCGCGATGCCACCCGAGCGGAAATGCAGGTAGGCGAAGGGCAGCGAGAGCACCACCATCACCAGGCAGCTGAGCGGGTAGAACACCTTGCGCCAGAACTCGATCTCATAGCGCTGCGCCGACTGGCCGTTGGCCTCCAGATGCCGGATGTACTGGAACAGGTCGATGGTCGCCATGCGGTCGGGCTTGAGCAGCGCCGCGGACACCATGTCGGCGCTGATGCGCGTGGGCCAGCGCAGTTCGGCCTCCTGCAGGCGCTCCACCCGTGCTTCCGCCTCGCCGCTGCGATGGAACACGCTGCGCTTGACCTGTTTCAGCTCCCATTGGTCGTTGCCGACCGTGCCGCTGGCGGCCTGCAGGGTGGAGGCCACCCGGCCGTCCGCATCGAACTCGAATACGCGGATGTTGAGCATGCCGCCATCGGGGCTGAGCGCACGCACGTTCACGGCCATCGAATGGGTGCCCTGGCGCTCCTTGAGCCAGGCGCCCGTCGCGCCGGTGGTCAGTTGCCCCAGGTGCCGCGCCTTGACCAGTTGCGCCGCGCGGTCGGTCATCGGTGCGATGTAATCGCCGACGGCGAAGGTCAGCATGACGAACCCCAGGCCCAGCACCAGCAGTGTGCGCAACGCACGCCAGGGCCCCAGGCCGCTGGTGCGCATGATGGTGAACTCCGAGCTTTGCGCCAGCCGCGCCATCACGAAGATCGTGCCGATCAGCACCGTGATCGGCAGCAGCTCGTAAAGGTGGCTGGGAATGCTGAGCGCGACGAACAGCATGGCATGGGACAGTTGGTAGCCGTCCGGCCCCGTGCGGCCCACCCAGCGCAGTTCATCGACCATGTCGAAGAAGAAGAACAGCGCGAGAAAGCCCAGTGTGACGAAAGCCACGGCCGACAGGGCTTCGCGGTAGATCAGGCGGCGGATCGTCTTCATGCCCGGCCTCCACGGCGCCACAGCATGCTGGGCGACCAGCGATGGTGGCGTGCCGTCAGCAGCGCCAGGCCCAGGGCCAGCGTGCCGCCGTGCAGCAGCAGCATGAACGGCACCACGCCGAGCCGTCCGGAACTGATCCAGCTTTGTCCCAGGGTCATGAGGTTGTAGTAGACGACGAAGGCGAACAGCGCCAGCACCAGGCTGCTGCTGCGACCGGCGCGGGGGTTCACGCTGGCCAGCGCGAGCCCCATCACCACGAAATTGAGGGCGGCCACCGCCAGGCCGAAACGCCAGCCCAGTTCGGCGCGGAAGGCCGGCTCGGCCGAGGCCAGCAGGGCAGGGGTGGAGATGGTCTTGACGGCCTGCTCATCCTGCGCGCCCGGGGGCGCCGATCCGATGCGGGTGCCGTACTCGATGAACTCGCTCACCTTGAGCCCGGGCTTGTCCACGGTCGTCTCCAGGCGCTGGCCGTCGCTCAGCAGCACCATACGCTCGCCGTTGCGCGTCTCCAGCCGGGCGCTGCGGGCGGATGTCACGGTCTCGCGGCCGCGCTCGGTCGAGGCGATGAAAACGTTGCTGGCCTGTTCGTTGTCCGGGCTTTCCCGGTCGATGAAGAACACGCGGCTGCCGTTGGCGGACTCCTGGAATTCACCGGGCGCGATGCGGTCCACGTCCCCGCGCTGTTCGTACTGCACCTTGAGGGCCTGGATCTGCTGGTTGGCCCAGGGCCAGATCACCAGGGCCAGGGTCGCGATGACCAGCATCACGGGCCAGGCAAAGCGCAGCAGCGGAGTGAGCAGGTTGATGAGCCCCCGGCCACTGGCGAACCAGATCACCATCTCGCTGTCGCGGTACATGCGCGAGAGCGTTCCGACCACGGCCACGAACAGGCTCAGGCTCAGGATGGTGGGCAACTGCCCGAGCACGGTGAAGCCCATGACGAGCATCACGTCGGAGGGATTGACGCTGCCGCGCGAGGCCTGGCCGAGCGTGCGGATCAGCATCATGGTCATGACCACGGTGACCAGCACCACCAGGGTCGCGCCGAAGCTGCGCGCCAGCTCCTTGCGAATGGATGAATCGAATAACATTGGCTCGAAGGAAAACACCGATTATGAACTTCGATCTGAAGACCCTGAGCCTTGACGGCGCCGCCGCCGAGAAATGCGACCTGCTGGCCATCGTGGTGGCCGACGGCGCGAAACCCGCCGGCGGTGCGTTGCCCAGCCTGATCGCCCATGCCCTCAAGAACGGCGACTTCGACACCAAGGCCGGCAAGAGCCTGCAGCTGTACCAGATGCCCGCCGTGGCCGCTCGCCGCGTGGTGCTGCTGGGCGGTGGCGACGGCTCCGCGCGCGCCACGCGCCAGGCCATCCTGGCTGCGGCCTCTTTGCTCAAATCCCCCCAGGTCAAGCGCGCCGCGGTGTGCTTCGCCGCGCCCCCCCGTCAGCGGGGCCGTCTGCGCCGCCGTGCAGGCGCTGGCCGAAGCCACCTACATCTATACCGCCACCAAATCCAAGACCGAGCCCCGCGTGCTGTCGCGCGTGGTGCTCGGCGTGGTGGACGCCGCTGCCGCCAGGTCCGAGTTCGCGCGTGGCGCAGCGTTGGTGTCGGGCATCGAATATGCCCGCGAGTGGGCCAACCGCCCGGCCAACCATGCCACGCCCACGCTGCTGGCGGGCGCCGCGAAGGCACTGGCCAAGTTCCCCTCCGTCCAGTGCAAGGTGATGGGCCCCGCAGAAGCCGCCAAGCTGGGCATGGGTGCGTTTCTGGCGGTGGCGCGCGGCTCGGAAGAGCCGCTGCGCTTCATCGAGTTGCGCTATGACGGCGGCGTTCGCGGGCAGGCGCCCACGGTGCTGATCGGCAAGGGCATCACCTTCGACACAGGCGGCATTTCGATCAAACCCGCGGCCGAGATGGACGAGATGAAGTTCGACATGGGCGGCGCCGCCAGTGTGCTGGGCGTGTTCCGCGCACTGGCCGAACTTAAGCCCTCCATCAACGTGGTGGGCCTCATTCCCGCGTGCGAGAACATGCCCGATGGCCGTGCGGTCAAGCCCGGCGACGTGGTCACCAGCATGAGCGGCCAGACCATCGAAGTGCTGAACACCGACGCCGAAGGCCGGCTGGTGCTGTGCGATGCCATTACCTACGCCGCGCGCTTCAAGCCGGCGGCGATGGTGGACATCGCCACCCTGACCGGCGCCTGCGTGGTCGCGTTGGGCGGCCTGCGCAGCGGCCTGTTCGCCACCGACGACGCGCTCGCGCAAAGCCTGCAGGCGGCTGGCGATGCGGCGCTCGATCCGTGCTGGCGCATGCCGCTGGACGACGAATATGGCGAGGGGCTCAAAAGCAACTTCGCCGACATGGGGAATGTGGCCGGGCGGGCTGGCGGCGCCATCACGGCGGCCAAGTTCCTGCAGCGTTTCGTGGGCGACACCCCGTGGGCGCACCTGGACATTGCCGGCACGGCCTGGAAGGGTGGCGCCGCCAAGGGCGCCACGGGCCGGCCGGTCGGCTTGCTGGTGCAATACCTGCTCGATGCGGCGGCGCAACCCCGGGCCAAGGCGCCGGCGCGCAAGCCGGTGCAAGGCCGCGCGCGCGCCGCGCGTGTCGGCCCGCTGATCGCGCCCACCGGTTGGCCATGACGGAAATCGCTTTCCACTTCAACGCGCCGGACAAGCTGGCCTATGCCTGCCGCTTCGCGCGCAAGGTGCTGCGCAGCGATGCCCGGCTGGTCATCACGGGGCCGGAGTCCGCGCTTGACGGCCTGGACCGCGCGCTCTGGGCGATGGCTCCGCAGGATTTCGTTGCCCACTGCAACGAGCGCGACGGTGACGACCTGCGCGAGGCCTCGCCCGTGCTGCTGGCGCAGGACCTGCGCCTGGCGCCGCACCACGAGGTGCTGCTGAACCTGGGCGGTACGGTGCCCCAAGGCTTCGAGCGGTTCGGCAAGCTGGTGGAGGTGGTGAGCGCGCACGACGAGGCCGACCGCAGCGGTGCGCGCGACCGGTGGCGCCACTATGCGTCGCGCGGCTACCAGATCGTGCGGCACGACCTCGTGCTGAAAGGCGCTTAATGTCTTCACCACCCAAGGCGCCCCCCAGATTTGTGCCCACACTCACCGATGTGGTGCAGCTTTCGGACGGCGTACCCGGCGTGGGGCAGCCGAGCCCCGCGGTGCCGGGTGCGGCGGCCCCTGCAGTGCCCGCGGTTTCGCCGTCGTTCGTCAAGCCTCCCGTGGTCGCCGGGTTGCCGCCCCGGCCGGTCCTGTCGCCTGTCATGGCGCCGGCCATGGCGCGGTCTGCCACGCCGCCCGTTCCCCCGGCGGCGGCCCACACCCCCGCGCCTTTGCCGGCCCCCCGCGCCCATGGACTTGGCCCTGCCGGCTGCCGGGCTGAAGGACATCGAAGAGGTGGTGATCCACCGTGTCATGCAGCGCGTCGACGTGGTGCTGGACCAGCGGCTGCGCGAGGCGATCGCCACCGTGGTCATGGAGCAGACCCGCTCCATGGTGCCCCGGCTGCGCGAAGAAGTGGAGTCGGTGGTGCGCCATGCGGTGTACGAAGCCGTGGCCGAAGAGCTGGCTGGACACCCCGGAGCGTCCTCCGTTTGACCTCCTTCGGGGGTGCGTTGGGTCAGTGACAGGGTATTCCCCTGTGGTTTCTGCCGCATGTCATCGTGTTCCCTAGTGATCTGGCCCATAAATTGCGATATGTTTCCGGCGTTGAGACACAACAATATTTCTCAGCGCTCACCCCTTAATGGAGATTCATATGCAACTGAAGTTGAAACTGACCGTGGTTGCCGCTATCGCGGCTTTTGCCGGCGCGGCCTCTGCACAAGAGCAGGTGGTCAAGATCGGTCACGTGGGACCGGTTTCCGGCCCACAAGCCCACTACGGCAAGGACAACGAAAACGGCGCCCGCATGGCAGTTGAAGAACTGAATGCCCAAGGCGTCACGATTGGCGGCAAGAAGATCAAGTTCGAACTGCAGGCGGAAGACGATGCTGCAGATCCGAAGCAAGGCACCGCCGCCGCACAGAAGCTGTGCGATGCAAAGGTTGCTGGCGTGGTGGGCCATTTGAATTCCGGCACGACCATCCCTGCCTCCAAGGTGTACAACGACTGCGGCATTCCCCACGTCACCGGCGCCGCCACCAACCCCAACCTGACCAAGCCAGGCTACAAGACGACGTTCCGCATCATCGCCAACGACAACGCCCTGGGCGCTGGCCTGGCGTTCTACGCGGCCGACACGCTGAAGCTCAAGACCGTGGCCATCGTCGATGACCGCACGGCCTACGGCCAGGGCGTTGCCGACGTGTTCAAGAAGACGGCGGCCGCCAAGGGCATGAAGGTGGTGGACGAGCAGTTCACGACCGACAAGGCCACCGACTTCATGGCCATTCTGACGGCCATCAAGTCCAAGAACCCCGATGCGGTGTTCTACGGCGGCATGGACCCCCAGGCCGGCCCGATGCTGCGCCAGATGGAACAGCTGGGCATGGGCAACGTGAAGTACTTCGGTGGCGACGGCATCTGTACCGCTGAAGTGGCCAAGCTGGCCGCCGGCGCCAAGACGCTGAACAACGTGGTCTGCGCCGAAGGCGGCGCTTCGCTGGCCAAGATGCCTGGCGGCACCGCATGGCGCGCCAAGTACGACGCCAAGTACCCCAACCAGTTCCAGGTGTACAGCCCCTACACCTACGACGCCACCATGCTGCTGGTCGATGCCATGAAGCGTGCCAACTCGTGGGATCCGAAGGTCTACATCCCTGAACTGCAAAAGTCCAACTACAAGGGCGTGACGGCCAACATCGCCTTCGAACCCAATGGCGAACTGAAGAACCCCGCCATCACCCTGTACGTGTACAAGGACGGCAAGAAGACGCCTCTGAACTGAGCGCGCAGCGGCACCGCCGGTTGAAAGACCGGTGGTCCACGCCAAGCAAAAGGCCTCCGGTTCGGAGGCCTTTTTTCATGGTGCGGCTGAAACGGGCCGCGCTCGATTCCGGTGTGGCCGGGGGATGGGCGCTTCAGCGCCGGACCTGCAGCGCGCCCGGGTTCACGATGTTGGTGGGCGTGCCCCGGATGTAGTTGACGACGTTGTCGAAAGCGGCCCCGAAGTACAGCTCGTAGCTGTCCTGCTCCACGTACCCGATGTGCGGCGTGCAGATGCAGTTCTCCAGCCGCAGCAGGGCATGGCCCTGCAGGATGGGCTCGCTCTCGAACACGTCCACGGCGGCCATGCCGGGGCGGCCGCGGTTCAGGGCGGCGATGAGCGCATCGGCCTCGATCAGTTCGGCACGCGAGGTGTTCACCAGCAGCGCGGTGGGCTTCATGCACGACAGGTCTTCCAGCCGGATGATTCCGCGTGTCTCGTCGTTCAGGCGCAGGTGCAGCGAGATGACGTCGCACTGGGCGAAGAACTCCTCGCGCGTGGTCGCCACCTGCAGCCCGTCGCTCAGGGCCTGGGCGCGCGAGGCCTCGCGGCCCCACACCCGCACATTCATGCCGAAGGCCCGGCCGTAGCCGGCGACGATCTGCCCGATGCGCCCATAGCCCCACAGGCCCAGCGTCTTGCCCCGCAGCACGGTGCCAACACCGAAGTTGGGCGGCATCGATGCCGCGCGCAGGCCCGACTGCTGCCAGGCGCCATGCTTGAGGTTGGAGATGTACTGGGGCAGGCGGCGCATCGCGGCCATGATGAGCGCCCAGGTCAGTTCAGCCGGCGCCACCGGCGATCCCACGCCTTCGGCCACCGCGATGCCGCGCTCGGTGCAGGCCGCCACGTCCACGTGCGGGCCGATCTTGCCGGTCTGCGCGATGAGTTTGAGGCGCGGCAGCTTTTCGACCAGCTGGCGCGAGATGTGGGTGCGTTCGCGCACCAGCACGATGATGTCCGCGTCCTTCAGGCGCACCGAAAGCTGGCCCAGCCCCTTGACGGTGTTGGTGTACACCTTGGCGTTGTAGGGGTCCAGGCGTGCGGCGCAATGCAGTTTGCGCACTGCGTCCTGGTAGTCGTCGAGAATGACAATGTTCATGTTGTCCGTAAAACCCGCAAGCTGCGGGGCAGGGCCTGTGGGGGGGCCTGCCGCAGAAATCGAAAGAATCGTGCCGCGCGGCCTGCCGGGCCCGGGCGGTGCCGGCGGGGCAGGGCGCTTGGCCCAGCCGCACATTGTCGTTGATGCGCGCGGCCGCGTCGCCGCGCAAGCCCGCTCAAAGCGCCGGTGCGGGACACGCGGTTACAAAAGTCTTCGTCCTGGCACCATTGCCGCACCTCGGCGGGCCATGGGCAGACCGGGTCGCCCACGCGACGGGCCGTAGGGGGCATCCCCGATGCCGGGCCCGGGGCAGGTCACTAGGCTGCAAGCGAAAGGAACCGAATCGCCCATGCCTGCCCACCACGCCTTCTGGCCCCGCCGCCTGCCGCACGCGCTCACGCCGCCCGCCACTTCCCTCTGGGACAACCTGGCGATCAGCGCCCGCCGCTACCCGGACAAGCCGGCACTGGTGTTCTTCGGGCGCACGCTGACCTACCGCGCGCTCGCCGACGGTGCCGAGCGGATGGCAGCGCACCTGCATGCCCTGGGCGTGCGGCAGGGCGACCGCGTCTTGCTGTGCACGCAGAACTGTCCGCAACTGGTGCTGGCGCACTTCGCCATCCTGCGGGCCAACGCGGTCGTCGTGCCGGTCAATCCGATGAACCGGGCGCAGGAACTCACCCACTACATCACCGACCCCGACGCACGCGTGGCCATCACCACGGCCGACCTGGCCCCCGAGCTGGTGCAGGCCAGCGATGCGCTGGCGCCGGGCGCGGGCCTGGCCCACCTGGTGGTGGCGCAGTTCACCGATGCGTTCTCGCCCGAGGAGGCCGGCGCCGACGCGATTCCGCCGGCGTGGCGCGACTGGCTCTGCACCCGCCACCCGCTGCCGGTCCTGGCCGGCGGCCAGGTGCATGCCTGGACGGGTGCGCTGGCCTGCACGGCGCCCGCCCCGGATCTCACGGTCGGGCCCGAAGACCTGGCCGTGCTGCCCTACACCAGCGGCACCACCGGCCTGCCCAAGGGCTGCATGCACCCGCACCGCAGCCTCATGCACAACGCGGTGGCCAGCAGCCTGTGGGGCACCGCCACGCCCGAGAGCGTGACGCTGGCCGTCGTGCCCATGTTCCACATCACCGGCATGGTCAGCGTGATGCACTCCTGCATCTACGTGGGGGCCACTCTGGTGCTCATGCCGCGCTGGGACCGGGATCTGGCCGGGCGGCTCATCTCCCGCTACCGCGTGAGCAACTGGACCAACATTCCCACGATGGTGATCGACCTCATGGGCAGCCCGAACTTCGGCCAGTACGACCTGTCCAGCCTGGTGTACATCGGCGGCGGCGGCGCGGCCATGCCGCAGGCGGTGGCGCAGCGGCTGTTCGAGCAGTACGGCCTGCGCTACACCGAGGGCTACGGCCTCACCGAGACCGCCGCGCCCTCCCACACCAACCCGCCGGACCACCCCAAGCAGCAGTGCCTGGGCATTCCGTTCATCAGCACCGATGCCCGCATCATTGACCCCGACACGCTGCAGGAGCTGCCCGCTGGCGAGCAGGGCGAGATCGTGATCCACGGCCCGGGTGTTTTCAGCGGCTACTGGAAGCTGCCCGGGCCCACGGCCTCGGCCTTCATCGACCTGGACGGCAAGCGGTTCTTCCGCTCGGGCGATCTGGGGCGGGTGGACGACGAGGGGTATTTCTTCCTGACCGACCGGCTCAAGCGGATGATCAACGCCAGCGGCTTCAAGGTCTGGCCGGCCGAGGTGGAGGCGCTCATGTTCCGCCACCCGGCGATTCAGGAGGCCTGCATCATCGCCGCGCGCGACAGCTACCGAGGCGAAACGGTCAAGGCCGTGGTGGTGCTGCGCCAGGAGCACCGCGGGCAGGTGACCGGCGAAGACATCATCGCCTGGTGCCGAGACCACATGGCCGTGTACAAGGTGCCCCGCGTGGTGCAACTGGTGGACGCGCTGCCCAAGAGCGGCAGCGGCAAGGTGATGTGGCGGGCCTTGCAGGAGGCCGAGCTGGCCAGCCCTGCCGCCGCCTGACGGGCCGCGCCGCGCCTATTGCGCCGCGTGCGCGGCAATGAGCTCCGCCAGGTCCCGCTCCAGCAGGGCGGGATCGCCCAGCTGCAGCTCGATCACGCGGCGCAGGTGGGTCACGCTGTCCAGGTCCATCGTGCGGCACTGCAGGCCGGCATGCGGGCCTTCGATGTGCACGATGTCGCCGGTCATGGCGATGTGGTCGTTGTCGGCCGACAAGGCGATCACCAACTGGCACGGCGCGCCGGCTGGCAGTTGGGCGGCCGCGGGCTCCGCACCCAGGGCGAGCAGCGCGCCTTGCAGCGACAGGTCCAGCACCTGCACGTCGAACGTGCCCAGGCCGGTGGTGAGCAGCGCGGGTGCATCGAAAGCCACACGGACGTAGTGGCGGCGTTCATGGGGCATGGCGGATTCCTGGAATGGCGAAGGCCCCGCCATGCTACTGCACGGTGGTGATGCCGCCAGCGGATGGCTGGCACTTTTGCGCCAGGTTCCATGGGCGGGCCGGGTTAAGCTTGGCCGCCTATGGCGCACATCACCTTCTCCCCTCCGTACCTGCCACCGGACCAAGTGGCAAGCCATCTGCGCAGCGCCGGCTATGCCGTGCTGCGGCCTGCCGACACCGCGGCGTGGATCGGTTGCCCGCTGGGCGAGCTCCAGGCGCTGCACGCCGACTGGAGCGGCCTGCCGCCCGATGAGTTCCTGAAGGACGGCGGGCGGTACCGCCGCCGCCGCCACGCGAGCTTCGTCGCCGATGGCGACAGCGTGCAGGCGGTGCCCCACCGCGCGCACTGGCAGCCGGTGGAATACAACGCGCTGCACGGCGGCATGCAGCGGATGTTCGCGCCGATGCTGGACACCACCGTGGCGCGCCCGGCGTGGCGGCAATTGATCGCCGCGCTGGCCCGCGTGTCGCAGCAGGCCCTGGCCACGCAGCCCGAGCGCTGGTTCGTCGAGGCGCACCAGTTCCGCATCGACACCACCGACGGCATCGGCCGGCCCACGCCCGAGGGCGCGCACCGCGACGGCGTGGACCTGGTGGCGGTTTTCCTCGTCGGCCGCGAGCGGGTCAAGGGCGGCGAGACGCGTATATTCGAAGCGTCCGGGCCCAGCGGGCAGCGCTTCACGCTCAGCGAGCCCTGGTCGCTGATGCTGCTGGACGATGCGCGCATGATCCACGAGACCACGCCCATCCAGCCGCTGGCCGACGGTGGTTTCCGCGACACGCTGGTCGTGACCTGCCGGCGCGGAGGCTTCCAGGACGCGCCGGCCTGAAGGCCATGACTTGATGCGGATCAACGGCCGGCCAACCGGTCGCCGCGACACTGGGGCCTGACGCGGGCACGGATCGCGCAGGCGATCCCCCCGGCCCAGGCCCTGCCTGATCCATCAACCGAAGGAGAAGTAACCATGTTCAAGCACATCCTGATTCCCGTGGACGGCTCGCCGACCTCCATGACCGCCGTATCCAAGGCCGCCGGCCTGGCCAAGGCGTTCGGTGCGGCCGTGACCGCGGTGTACGTGGTGGACCCGTACCCGTTCACGGGTGTGGGCGCGGACTTTGCCTATGGCCAGTCGCAGTACCTGAGCGCTGCGACGGCCGAGGCCAACGTGGCGCTGGACGGCGTCAAGAAGGCCATGCAGGAAGCCGGCGTTCCGGTGACGGCGGTGGTGGGCGAGGGCCATGCGGTGCACGACGGCATCCTGCGTGCGCTGGAGACCAGCCAGGCCGACCTGATCGTGATGGGCTCGCATGGCCGCCGCGGCCTGGAAAAGCTGGTGCTGGGCAGCGTGACGCAGCGCGTGCTGGGCGCGGTGCACGTGCCCGTGCTGGTGGTGCGCGACTGATCGCCAGTCGATGCCATGGGGGCCGGCGTTGACCCGGCCCTCAAAGCAAAACGGCTCCCTCGGGAGCCGTTTTGCATGGGGCGCGTTGCTTGCAGGCAGCAGGGGGCACAAGGCCCGTGCCGCACCTATTCGATCTTCGCGCCGGAGGCTTCCACGATGCCCTTCCACTTCGCGTAGTCGGTCTTGAGCAGCGTGGAGAACTGCGCGGCCGACAGCGACTCGGGCTCGGCGCCCTGGGCCTGGATGGCGGCCTGCATCTCCGGCGAGGCCAGCAACTTGTTGACCTCGGCGTTCACCGTGGTCACCACGTTGGCGGGCGTGCCGGCCGGCGCGAAGATGCCGTACCACGAACTCACGTCGAAGCCCTTGTAGCCCGACTCGGCCACGGTGGGCACGTCGGGCAGCGACGAGCTGCGCTTGGCCGAGGTGACGGCCAGCGGGCGCAGCTTGCCCGACTTGATCTGGCCCATCGCCGAGGGCACCGAGGACACCAGCAGGTCCACATTGCCCGCCAGCGCGTCCATCAGTGCGGGGTTGGAGCCCTTGTACGGAATGTGGCTCAGCTTGATGCCTGCGGCCTTTTCGAACAGGTCGCCGGCCAGGTGGATGGTGGTGCCGTTGCCGGGTGAGCCGTAGGTGATCTTGCCGGGTTCGGCGCGGGCGGCGGCCACCACGTCGGCCAGGGTCTTGAAGCGGGAGTTGGCGCCGGTGGCAATGATCACCGGCGTGTAGGCCACGTGGGCCACGGCGACCAGGTCCTTGGTCGGGTCCCAGGGCAGGTTCTTGTAGAGCCAGGGCGCGACGACCAGGTTGTCCTTCTGGCCCATCACCAGGTCGTAGCCGGTGGGGGCGGCCTTCACGGCCTCGGTGATGCCGATGGTGCCGCCGGCGCCCGCGCGGTTGTCGGGCACCACGGTCCACTTGGTCACCTCGGTCAGCTTGGTGGCCACCAGGCGCGAGAGGATGTCGGTGCCGCCGCCGGGCGGGAAGGGCACGATCAGGCGCACCGGCTTGGTGGGGTAGGTGGCGGCGGGAGGGGGCGTCTGCGCCTGGGCGGTGGCGCCCAGCGCCAGGGCGAGCGCGGTGAAGGAAAGCAGGCTGCGGATCATCGGTCGTGTCTCCATTTTTTGCGGGGGAAGTTCAAGCCAGTCGATGCAAGGCAAAAATGGCCTTCAGCGCAATATTATCTAGGGCATATTGCTATTGAAAGCATAGCGTTTGCACGGGGGTGGCCCTCAGGCGTCGCGCACGTCGGCCACGGGCGTTTCGCCGAAGTCGGCACGCTCCAGCCAGGCCAGCACGCGCGCCGCCGCATCGGCGGGCGAGGTGAGCTGGCCGCCCGACTTGAGGTTGGCGAAGTTCTGCACATCGGGGAAGTCGGCGGCGCTCGCATCGCGCAGGTGGGCCTGCATGTCGGTGTCGATCACGCCGGGCGCGAGCGAGCACACCTTGGCGCCGTTCGGCTTGGCGGCCTCGTCCAGCGCCAGGCAGCGAGTGAAGTGGTCCATGCCCGCCTTGGCGGCGCAATAGGCGGCCTGCGAGGCCATCGCGCGGCGCCCCAGGCCCGAGGAGATGTTCAGCACCTTGCGCGGCACCGGCCAGTTCTCGGTGGCGCCCAGGAAGGCGCCGCTCAGCTGCATCGGGGCCTCCAGCCCGACGCGCAGCGCGTGCGCCAGATCGGCCGGGTCGCTGCCCGAGAGCGGTGCGATGCGCGGCACCACGCCGGCGTTGTTGATGAGGGTGGCGCTGGCGTACTCGCCGGCCGGCACGTTGGCCAGCCAGGTGCGCAGGCGGGCCGCAGCGTGCAGGCCCTGGGACAGGTCCTGCTCCCACTGCTCGAGCGTGGCGCCGGCCTGGGCGGCTTCGGCGGCCAGTTCGGGATGGGCGTTGCGTGAGAGGGTGAGCAGCGCGTGGCCGGGCTGCAGCAGCTGGCGGGTCATCGCCAGGCCCATGCCGCGCGAGGCGCCGGTCAAGATCGTGAGGTGTTTTGGCATCCGGCGATGGTACTGCGTGGACTGCGGGCGTGGCCGGCGGGGGCTTCGAGGGCGCACCGGTTTCCGCGGCTAAGCATGCTATTAAAAATATAGCGATATGCCCTGGTGTTGATTGTGCTGGTGGCCTGAAACACTAAAAGGGCGTGGGGCACGAAAACGCCATGGGCTGCCCGGTGCGCGGATGCGTGAACGCCACCTGGCGCGCATGCAGCAGCAGGCGCGGCGCGCGGGCCTGCACCGCCCCGGGCGCATACAGCGCATCGCCCAGGATCGGGTGGCCGATGGCCGCCAGGTGCACGCGCAGCTGGTGGGTGCGGCCGGTCACGGGCTGCAGTTCGACGCGGGTGGTGTGGGCGGCGGTGTCGTGGGCGATCACGCGCCAGTGGGTCAGGCTCGGCTTGCCCTGTGCGGCGTCGATCACGCGCAGCGGGCGGCGCTCCCAGTCGGCGGCGATCGGCAGGTCGATCGCCTGCCAGCCGTCGGTGCTCCCATCGGCGGCGGACGGCGCGGGCGCGGGGCCCTGCACCACGGCCTCGTAGCGCTTGTCCACCTGCCGTGCGGCGAAGGCGTCGCCCAGCGTGCGCTGGGCCGTCGCGTGCCGCGCCATGAGCACGATGCCGGAGGTCGCCTGGTCCAGCCGGTGCACCACCAGGGCGTCCGGCCAGTGCTGCAGCGCACGGGCGCTCAGGCAGTCCTGCTTGTCGGGGCCGCGCCCCGGCACGCACAGCAGGCCCGAGGGCTTGGCCAGCACCAGCAGGTCGTCGTCGGCGTACAGGCAATCGGGCGGCGGTGCGGCTTTCCCGGCGCCTGGCACCACCTCAGTGGCGTCCGCCATCGGCCGGGTCATCGGGGCCCTTGGCCGTGCCATGCACCAGCTGGTGCACGGTGGCGCAAAGCTCTTCCACGTCGTTGGGCTTGTGGATGAGGGCGCTCGCGCCTTCGGCCAGGGCCGATTGTTCGATCTCCGCGGTGACGTGGCCCGAGGCCAGGGCCACCGGCAGGTCGGGACGGATGCGCTTGGCCTCGCGCACCAGGTCCACGCCGCAGTAGCCGGGCATGTTGTAGTCGGTCACCAGCAGGTCGTAGTTGCGCGGGTCGGCGCGCAGGGCCTCGGTGGCTTCGTGCGGATCGGTGAACCCGGTCACCTGGTAGCCGCGGCGGCGCAGCAGGCGCCGCACGAGGAAGACCAGCGCCTCGTCGTCGTCCACGTACATCACGTGCGCGTGCGCTCGTCCGCGCTCTGCACGGGCGGCGGGGCGGCGGGCTGGGGGGGCGTGCGGCGGCGCGCTCGGTGCCGAATCCGGCGCCACGGGGAAGTACAGCGTGAAGCGGCTGCCTTCGCCCGGAGCGCTGTGCACATCCACCGCGCCGCCGTGCGTGCGCATCACGCCGTGCACCACGGCCAGGCCCAGGCCGGTGCCCTGGCCCACGGGTTTGGTGGTGAAGAAGGGCTCGAAGATGCGCTGCTGCGTGGCCGCGTCGATGCCCGGGCCGTTGTCCACCACGGTGAGCGCGACGTACTCGCCCAGGGGCAGGCCCAGGCGCTCGCACAGCCGCAGGTCGGGCTCCAGGGCCGAGGCCTCCATGCTGACGATGCCGCGCGCCTCGCCGATCGCATGGATGGCGTTGGTGCACAGGTTGAGCAGCGCCTGCTCGACCTGGGTGGCGTCGGCCAGCACGGGCGGCAGCCCCGCATCCAGGCGCATGCGCAGCTCGATGGCGGGCGGCAGGGTCACGCGCAGCAGCCGCTCGGTGTCGTGCATGGCGTCGTGCACGCTCACGGCGGTGCGCTGCGGCGGTTCGTTGCGGCTGAAGGTGAGGATCTGGCGCACCAGGTCGCGCGCGCGGCGGCCGGCCTTGTCGATCTCGCGCAGGCTCTCCAGCACGGGCGAGGCGGCGTCGCAGTCGGCCTTGGCCAGCTCGACGTTGCCCAGGATGGCGCTCAGGATGTTGTTGAAGTCGTGGGCGATGCCACCGGCCATGGTGCCCACGGCCTGCATCTTGTGCGACTCGCGCAGCTGCGCTTCCAGCTCGCTGCGGTGGGCTTCGGCCTTCTTGCGGCCGGTGAGGTCGCGCGCGAAGACGGTGGTGGTCTCGCCCTCGGCATGGCGCTCGAACGACATGCTCACCTCCACCGCCAGCTCCTTGCCGCTGGCGGTGCAGGCCACCATCTCACCCAGCACGGCCTGCGTGGTGAGCTGCGCGAACGCCAGCGCCTGCGCCGCATCGGGCAGGAAGCGGTCGAGCCGGCTGCCCATGGCGTCGGCCGTGGCGCACTGGAACAGCGCGGCCGCCGTGGGGTTGAAGACGGTGATGCGCTGGTGCTGGTCCACGCACAAGATGGCATCGAGGGCGGAGTTGATCACCGCCTCCAGCCGCCGCTCGCTGGCGTGCAGCTGGGCATTGCGCTCCTGCAGGGCCTGGGCGCTTTGCTGCAGCGCCTGGCGCTCGGTGAGCAGCGGTCCCTGGTCGATCACGGCGCACAGGAATTGCAGCACCGGCGGGCCGCTTTCCTGGGGCGCCTCAATGCGGGCGATGTGCAGGTCGCCGGTGATGGTGCCGCCCGAGCCCACAGGAAACACCACCTCGGTGGCCTCGCTGTGGCCGAGTTCGCGCGCCTGCGCGAAGGCCTCGCGCACGCGTTCGGCGTCGGCCGCGCTCACGAACGGCATGAGCGAAGTGACGGGACGGTCGGCCTCGGTGGGCTGGAAGGAGCGGTGCGCCATGGAGTTGGCCTGCACCACCATGTCATGTTCGTCGAGCACCATGAGCGACAGCGGCACGCTGGCGAACAGCGTCTCGAAGCGCTCCGAGGCGCTTTCCGCCGCGGCCTGGCTGTAGCGCAGCACTTTGTTCTGCACCTCCAGCTCGGCCTGGTAGGCGCGCAATTCGCCGATCAGCGCGGCCACGGGGCCCTCGGCCCGGCTCGCGGGCGCGCGGCGCTCGGGCGGAATGGGCGCGGGCGGGTTCTCCGAGCCCGGGGGCAGGAGCAGGGAAAGATCAGGACGGCTCATGGGCGGGGCAGCGACGGCAGGCAGAGCGGCAGCGGCGCCAGCGCCGCACGGAAGGGGCTCAGTGTACGCCCGCCCCTGGGTGCCGGCCAGCCGGTGGCCTGCTGCAGGAAGTGCCTTTCACGCGGCGGCGCGGCGAAGCCCTTTCCGGCCATCGGCAAGCGTCCACCGGGCCGGTGACGCCACGCCGCGGTTCAGCGCGGCACGGTGCCCGGCGCGTCGTTCACCTGCCGCAGCGGCGTGAGCAGGAAGGCCAGCGCCGCCACCGCCACCAGCGCGCCGCCGCAGGCCGCGAACAGCTGGGCCAGCGTGATGCCCTTCATGGCCCAGCCCGTGGCGGCGGCGGAGATCGGCGCCAGCCCCATGAAGATGAACATGAACAGCGCCATCGCCCGGCCGATGAGAGCCGGCGGCACCCGCTGCTGGATCCACGTGAAGATGCGCACCTGCATGAAGCCGCCCAGCAGGCCGATGGCCAGCATGAGCGCAACCCCTTGCCAGAGGGTGCCGATCACGCCCATGGGCATGAACAGCAGGCCGATGGTGGCGTCGAATGCCAGCAGCGTCATCCCCAGGCTGCCCCAGCGCAGGCGCGGCAGCATGCCCGAGGCCACCATGCCCGCGAGCGTGCCGGCACCGTGGGCGCCCACCAGCGCGCCGAACGCGGCGGCGCCCAGGTGGGGCAGGCTGCTCGCCAGCACCGGCATGGCGATGTGCAGCGGCCCCATGATGAGCACCGCCACGGCGCTCCAGTAGAGAAAGCAGGTGCGCAATTCGCGGTCGCGCCAGAAGTGCGCCAGGCCCTGCGCCACCGAAGCCAGCACCGCGGGCGGGGCGGTGCCCTGTCCGGCGGGGCGGTTGGGACTGGCGGATGTGGCTGGCGCCGTGGCCAGCAGGCGCACTTTCGACAGCGTCCAGGCCGACACGCCGAAGCTGAGCGCATCGAGCCCGAAGGCAATGCCGATGCCCGTTGCGTTGGCCATGGTGCCGGCGCCGTCCGCACGGCTGCCGTCGCCGAACAGGGCGATCAGCAGGCCGGCCAGCAGTGGCCCCAGGAACATCGTGAGCTGCCGCAGGCCCATGCTGATGCCGTTGGCCGCCTGCAACTGCGTGCGCGGCACCACGTGCGGCAGCATGGCCGTGCCGGCCGGGATGCTGAAGGCGGTGGCCAGGCCGATGGCCAGCGACAGCGCATAGACCATCCACAGCGTGAGCGCACCCGTCAGCACCAGCCCGCTGAGCAGGCCCAGCAAGGCCAGGTTGGCGTATTTGGTGCGCATCAGCACCTGCTTGGGCGAGTGGCGGTCCACCAGGGCGCCGCCGATCAGGATGAACAGCGCGCGCGGCACGCTCATGAGGGCCAGCACCGTCCCGAGCACCAGCGTGTCGCCGGTCATCTGCAGCACGAGCCAGGGCAGGGCGATGAGCGTGAACTGGTCGCCCAGAAGAGTGAGGGCCGTGCCGCTGACCATCCAGCGGAAGTTGGAGTCCTGCAGCAATGCGGCGCGCGGGTGTTGGGGCGAAGGGGTCATGGGTCGGTCCGTTGGCTGCGCAGGGGCAGCGATGGGGGCCGACTGTGAAGCCTCACGTAGCGTGAGGGTCAAGCCATTTTTTTCAGGGCGATGGCGCGGCGGCTGGCAGGCGCGGCACGGCGTGCAGGTAGTTGCGCACGGGCTCGCTCAAGGGAGAGCCGGCGCGCAGCAGGGGCTCGCTGGCCGATGCGCGCATCAGCTTGGCGCGCAGCCCCGCGTCGTTGCGGCAAAGGGTGCCGAACAGGGTGTCCCAATGCGCGGCGGCCGCCCGCGCGCGCGGATGGCCCGGGGGAATGCCCTGGTCCAGCAACTGCTGCACTTCCTGTTCCAGGTGCTGCCATTGCGTGTGGTGTACCTGGCCCAGCCGGCGCAGGTCGTCACGGTCCAGGTAGCGCAGCAGCAGGTCCATGCGCAACTGGATGGCGCCTTCGATGTACCGGATCATGTCGCCCGGCGGCGCATGGTTGCGGCCCTGGGTGCTGGGCTCGGTGCGGAACATGTGGCCCCAGCGTTCCAGCAGGTCCATGTCGCCGTCCATCCAGTGCAGCATCAGCGCCATCCATCGGTAGGCCAGCGCCTGGACTGCGGGCGCATCGATCGGCAGGCCTTCGTCCATGGCCTGGCGCACCTGGTCCCTGACGACCAGCCAGTCCGCTTCGATGCGGTGCCAATGGGAGAAGATGTGCTTGAGCTCGGCCGCGCTGAAGTATTTGCCATAGGTGGCCATGAGCGCCAGCGCCTGCAGCCAGTCGCCCATGTCGGGCTCGGCGCCGGACTCCAGCCCGTCGCGCAGCAGCGACAGGCGGCCGCGCAGCTCGGTGGCCTGCGCGATCTGCTGGTCCAGCGCGCGGATCTGCTGCCCGATGATCTGCTCGGGCGCCATGCCGTCGCCCGCCAGCAGGGCCGCGATGTCGCTGAGCGGCAGGCCCATCTGTCGCAGCGTCTGGATGCCGTGCAGCCGCTGCACGTCGGACGGGCTATAGAGGCGGTAACCCGCCCCGGACCGGCCCGAGGGCTTGAGCAAACCCACCTCGTCGTAATGGTGCAGCGTGCGCACCGTGAGGCCGGTGCGCCGGGCCAGCTCGCCGACCTGGAGCAGCATGGATGGCGGGGCCTCGGACGGGTCAGCGGACCGAGATCAGTTCGATTTCGAAGTTCAGCGTGGCGTTGGGGGGAATGACGCCGCCCGCGCCGCGCTCGCCGTAGGCGATGGCCGGCGGGCAGGTCAGCTTGGCCTTGCCGCCCGGCTTCATGCGCTGCACGCCTTCGGTCCAGCAGGGAATGACGCGGTTGAGCGGAAACTCGGTGGGCTCGCCGCGCTTGTAGGAGCTGTCGAACTCCTTGCCGTCCGGCAGCGTGCCCTTGTAGTGCACCTTGACGGTGTCCGTGGCCTTGGGCGAGGTGCCGGTACCTTCTTTCAGCGACTCGTACACCAGCCCGCTGGGCAGGGTGACGGGGGCGGTCTGCGCCATGGCGGCGGGAACGATCACAAGCCCGGCAAGCAGGGCGCACAAGGAATTTCGCACGAAAGCATCTCCTGAAAAAAGGTAGCCCGCGATCTTAAAGAGTCTGCCCGCGGCCCTGTCACCCCATGTTGGAGGGCCAGGCCGGCCGGGCCCGTGGCGCGGCCGGCGCACCCCTCGCCGTCACGCGTAATCGCTCACCGGAATGCAGCTGCACGACAGGTTGCGGTCGCCCCAGACGTTGTCCACGCGGCCGACCGGCGACCAGTACTTGCTGCGGCGCAAGGCGTCCACCGGAAAGGCCGCGGTCTCGCGGGCGTAGGGCCGCGTCCATTCCGGGGCGAGCAGGCTCTCGGCCGTGTGGGGCGCGTGCTTGAGCGGGTTGTCGTCCTGCGGCCAGGCGCCGGATTCGATCTGGCGGATCTCCTCGCGGATGGCGATCATCGCGTCGATGAAGCGGTCCAGCTCGGACAGCGTTTCGCTCTCGGTGGGCTCGACCATCAGCGTGTTGGGCACCGGGAACGACAGAGTGGGCGCATGGAAGCCGTAGTCGATCAGGCGCTTGGCCACGTCCTCGGCCATCACGCCGCTGGTTTCCTTCAGGCCCCGCAGATCCAGGATGCACTCGTGGGCCACGTGGCCGTTGGCGCTCGCGTACAGCGTGGGGTAGTGGTCCTTCAGGCGCGCGCTGATGTAGTTGGCCGACAGGATGGCCGTCTCGGTCGCGGCCTGCAGGCCCTCGGCGCCCATCATGCGGATGTACATCCAGCTGATCGGCAGCACGGCGGCATTGCCCAGCGGGGCGGAGCTGACCGCGCCCACGCCGTTGGCAGCGTTCGCGTCGTCACCCAGGGCGCCTTGCGCGGCCGCGGTGCGGTGGCCCGGCAGGTAGGGCACCAGGTCGGCCACCACGCACACGGGGCCGACGCCGGGGCCGCCGCCGCCGTGCGGGATGCAGAAGGTCTTGTGCAGGTTCAGGTGGCTCACGTCGCCGCCGAACTCGCCGGGGGCGGCCACGCCCACCAGGGCGTTCATGTTGGCGCCGTCCACGTACACGCGCCCGCCGTGCTGGTGCACCAGCGCGCACAGCTCCTTCACCTGCGTTTCGAACACGCCGTGCGTGCTGGGATAGGTGATCATCACGCAGGCCAGGTGCGCGCTGTGCTGCTCGCACTTGGCGCGCAGGTCGGCCAGGTCCACATTGCCGTTGGCATCGCAGGCCGTCACCACCACCTGCATGCCCACCATCTGGGCGCTGGCGGGGTTGGTGCCGTGCGCGCTGCTGGGGATCAGGCAGATGTTGCGGTGGCCCTCGCCCTGGGCCGCGTGGTAGGCCTTGATGGCCAGCAGGCCGGCGTATTCGCCCTGCGAGCCCGCGTTGGGCTGCAGGCTGATGCCGGCGTAGCCCGTGGCCTCGCACAGCCAGGCGCGCAACTGTTCGTCGAGCAGGCGGTAGCCCCGCTGCTGGTCGGCCGGGGCGAAGGGGTGCACGTTGGCGAATTCGGGCCAGGTGATGGGGATCATCTCGCTGGTCGCGTTCAGCTTCATGGTGCAGCTGCCCAGCGGGATCATGCTGCGGTCCAGCGCCAGGTCCTTGTCGGACAGCTGGCGGATGTAGCGCAGCATGCCGGTCTCGGAATGGTGGGTGTTGAATACCGGGTGCGTGAGGAAGGCGCTGGTGCGGCGCAGCCCCGTGGGGATCAGCGGCTCCACGCCCTTCTCGAAGGCGGCGAAGGTGGGCAGCGCCTGGCCGTCCCGGGCGAACACCTTCCACAGCAGCTCGATGTCGGCACGCGTGGTGGTCTCGTCCAGCGAGATGCACAGGTAGTTCTCGAAATAGACGCGCAGGTTGGCGCCCAGCGAGACGGCGCGGGCCGCGATGGCTTGCGTCGCGCCTTCGGTGTGCAGCGACAGCGTGTCGAAGGCGGCCTGCGGGCGCAGCGGCGCACCCAGTTGCTCCAGCCCCTTGGCCAGGATGGCGGCGTAGGCGGCCACGCGCTGGGCGATGCGCATCAGGCCCTGGGGCCCGTGGTAGACGGCGTACATGCTGGCCACCACGGCGGGCAGCACCTGGGCCGTGCAGATGTTGGAGGTGGCCTTTTCGCGGCGGATGTGCTGCTCGCGCGTCTGCAGCGCCAGGCGGTAGGCGGGCTTGCCGTGCACGTCCACGCTCACGCCGACCAGGCGGCCGGGCAGGGAGCGCTTGTACTCGTCGCGGCAGGCCATGAAGGCGGCGTGCGGGCCGCCCGCGCCCATGGGCATGCCGAAGCGCTGCGTGGTGCCCACCACAATGTCCGCACCCCATTCGCCGGGCGGCGTGATGAGGGTGAGGGCCAGCAGGTCGGCCGCGGCGATGAAGGCCGCGCCCTTGGCATGCGCCTTGGCGGCATCGGCCGCCAGGTCGTCGATGCAGCCGCTGGTGGCGGGGTACTGCGCCAGCACGGCGAAGTAGTCGCCGTCCAGCGCGTCATTCCACTCGGCCAGCGAATTGGCCAGCACCACCTCGATGCCCAGCGGCGCGGCGCGCGTCTGGATCACCTCGATGGTCTGCGGGTGCGCGTCGCCGGCCACGATGAAGCGCGTGCTTTTCGATTTGACCGAGCGCTTGGCCAGCGTCATGGCCTCGGCCGCCGCGGTGGCCTCGTCCAGCATGGAGGCGTTGGCGATGGGCATGGCCGTGAGGTCGCACACCATGGTCTGGAAGTTGACCAGCGCCTCCATGCGGCCCTGCGAGATCTCGGCCTGGTACGGCGTGTAGGCCGTGTACCAGGCGGGGTTCTCCAGGATGTTGCGCAGGATGACGCCGGGCGTGTGCGTGCCGTGGTAGCCCTGGCCGATGAAGCTGCGCAGCACCTGGTTCTGTGCGGCGATGGCCTTCAGTTCGGCCAGTGCCGCGGCTTCCGTCGTGGCGGGCGGCAGGTCCATGGTCCGGCTGCGCGCGATGGAGCGCGGCACGATGCCGTCCACCAGCGCGCGGCGCGAGGCCTCGCCGATGGCGGAGAGCATGTGCTGTTCGTCCGCCCCGTCGATGCCGATGTGGCGGGGCAGGAACTCGGTGGCGTTTTCAAGCGCGCCAAGCGGCAGGGCGGATTGCATCAGCATGGAAGAGGACCGTGGACGGAAAAAGAAAGGGGAAGGAAAAGGCTCAGGCGTTCTTGGCGAAATCGGTGTAGGCCGTTTCGTCCATCAGGCCGGACAACTGGGCCGGCTCGGACAGCTTGACCTTGAAGAACCAGCCGGCGTTCAAGGGATCGGAGTTGGCGAGCGAGGGGTCGGCGCGCAGCGCCTCGTTCACTTCCACCACCTCGCCCGAGACGGGCATGTACACATCGGCGGCGGCCTTGACGGACTCGACCACGCCGGCCACTTCGCCCTGCGAGAAGGTCTTGCCGACTTCGGGCAGGTCCACGAACACCACGTCGCCCAGGGCATCCTGGGCATGGACGGTGATGCCGACCACGGCGGCGTTGGCATCGGCGGCGTCGATCCACTCGTGATCGCGGGAGTATTGAACGGTCATGGGGGCTCCTGAAAAATGAAGAAAAGGAATCTGGAATGTAGCGGTGGCCGCCGCCTTGGCGGTGGCCCCGGCTGCCCGTTTCAGCCGCGGTAGTAGCGGGGCGCCACGAAAGGCATCGCGCACACCTGCATGGGCACCGGCTTGCCGCGCACGATGGCCTGCACGCGGGTGCCGATGGCGGCCAGCGCCGGGGGCACGTAGGCCATGGCGATGGGCTGGTTCACGCTCGGGCCCAGCAGGCCGCTGGTGACCTCGCCGAGGGCCTCGCCCTCGGCGCCTTGCAGCGGGGTGTGTTCGCGCACGGGCACGCGCTCCAGCGCCGTGAGGCCCACGCGCTTGCGCGCCAGGGTGGCCGGGTCGTCGATCTGCGCCAGCACCTTGGTCGCGCCGGGAAAGCCGCCGGCCCGCGCACCGCCCGTGCGGCGCACCTTCTGGATGGCCCAGTTCAGGCCGGCTTCGGGGGGCGTGGTGGTGGTGTCGATGTCGTTGCCGTACAGGCACAAGCCCGCCTCCAGGCGCAGCGAGTTGCGCGCGCCCAGGCCGATCGGCTTGACTTCGGGCTGTGCGAGCAGGGCGCGTGCCAGCGCCTCGGCCTGCGATGCGGGCACCGAGATCTCGAACCCGTCCTCGCCCGTGTACCCGCTGCGGGTGACGAAGGCCTCGCAGCCCGCGATCTCGTAGCGCCCGCCGGTCATGAAGACGAGCTGCTCGATGCCGGGCGCCAGCCGCGACAGCGCCGCGACGGCCTGCGGGCCCTGCAGCGCCAGCAGCGCATGGTCGGGCATGGGGACGACCTCGCAGCGCTGGCCGATGCGGGCCTGGATGTGGGCGATGTCGCCGGCCTTGCAGGCGCCGTTCACGATCACGAAGATGTCGCCCTCGCCCTGCTTGATGAACATCAGGTCGTCGATGATGCCGCCCTCGTCGTTCAGCAGCAGGCCGTAGCGCTGCTTGCCCACGGGCAGGTCGATCACGTCCACGGGAATGAGGGATTCGAAGGCGGCCGCGGCATCGCTGCCCAACAGGCGCAACTGGCCCATGTGCGACACGTCGAACAGGCCGGCGGCCTGGCGCGTGTGCAGATGCTCCGCCATCAGGCCGGCGGGGTACTGCACGGGCATGGAATAGCCGGCGAACGGCACCATGCGGGCCCCGAGTTCGAGGTGCAGGGCATTCAGCGGGGTGGTGAGCAGGGCGGCGTCGGCGGCGGACATGGCAATCTCCAGCAAGGGCAAATGGGAACGCGGCCCCATGGCCACGCCTTTGCCCCGCTGTCCGCTTTACCTGAGAGATTCACCCACGTGCCAAGGCGGCGCGGGGCTTGCTCCTTCGGTGGGCCCGCGCACGCGGCGGACCTCTCTCCAGCAAGGGGAACGCCCGCATCCCTGCGGGCGTTTTGCCAGTCCTTTTGCCTGAGCGTTCGGGGTCACCCTGCGCCTTCGGCGGCGCCAGCAATCCCGGTGACGGGGCGGCGCTCTCTCCTGACCGGGCGGATTCTAACTGCAGCGCCGGTGCGCGCCGGGCGATCCGACCGCGGTGTGCGCGGGGGCTTGCCGTGTATCCAGAAGGCCATGCTTTCGAAAGCCAAGCGCCCCGGCGAACGGTAATCCGCCGGGGCCCTGCCTGTTTCGTGCGCCCCGGTAAGGGCGCCTTGATGGATGAAGTATGCGGTGCGGGCACTGGATGGATTTTCTGAATTTCTTCAAAAATGCCAGATTTGCAGAAAATTCTTCTGAAATATGTGAATTGGGAGAACAATGCAGTGCATGGACCGCCTCGACAGAAAAATCCTCTCCGTCCTGCAGGCCGACGCCCGCGCCAGCCTGCAGGAGATCGGCAACGCCGTGGGCCTGAGCCCGTCGCCCTGCTGGGGCCGCATCAAGAAGATGGAGGAGGCGGGCGTGATCGAGGGCTACACCGTGCGCCTGAACCCCAAGGCGCTCGATCTGAACGACACGGTGCTGGTTCAGGTCACGCTCGACAGCCATTCGGACAACACGCTGGAGAAGTTCGGCGAAACCCTGGCCAGCATTCCCGAGGTCATCGAGGCGCACCTGGTGTCGGGCGATTACGACTACCTGCTGCGCGTGGTGGTCAAGGACACGCGCGATTACGAGCGGCTGCTGCGCGAGAAGCTCTACAAGATCAAGGGCATTCGCCACAGCCGGTCGAGCTTCGTGCTACGCACGCTCAAGCGGGCCGACCTGCCTTTGTTCGCGCAGTGACCGTGGAGGTGCCGGGGGGGACTCGGACGGGCCAAGGCAATCGGTTTGTGCTGAAAAGTGCCGATTGCCCTAGATCTTATTGCCTTGGATGCTATTAATTCGGGAGCAATGGGGTGCGACGTTGGCGCCGTGCCGCGTCAGGCTGCGATGCGCACGGCACCGTCCTCGTCCTGCGGCACCCAGACGATGCGGTCCATGTCCACGCCCATCGCGCGCGCCTGGGCCAGCAGGCGGGGGCGCACGCCGCGGGGCAGGGTGGGGGTGCGCGAGAGGATCCACAGGTAGTCGAGGCTCGCGCCCACGACCATGGCCCAGCGGTAGTCCTCGTCCAGCGCCACCACGTGGTAGCCGCCGTAGAAGGGGCCGAAGAACGACACCTTGAGCGATGCCTGGTCGGGGCGGCCGATGAACACCGCCCGGCCGCGCGATTCGCGCCAGCGCTTGCGGGCCGGATCGAACCCGCGGTTGAGCACCTGCACCGATCCGTCCGGGCCCCGGCTGTAGTGGGCGCTGGTCTGGACCAGGCCCTTTTCGAAACGGTGGTCGATGCGGGCCAGCTCGTACCAGTGCCCGGCATAGCGGTCCACGTTGAAATCCTCCACCACCTCGATGCCCCGCGGGGCCCGCACGGATGCGCTGGCCGAGAATGCCAGCGCTGCCCCCACGGCGGCTGCGCCCAAGGCCAGGGGCCAGAGCGGGCGACGGTGGGTGCGGTAGCGTGGGGCGGGGGAACGGGCCATGGGGTCTCCTGCTTCGATGGCGTGGTGGTTCTTGATACTGCGCTGCAGTGCGCGGCGCGGAAAGGCCAGACAGTCTCGCCCGCAGGTCAGGAGGGTCCTGTAGGCGCGTTCCTGCAAAGGCCGTCGGAATCGCCACGAAAAAAGGGCCTGCAACGCAGGCCCTTCGGGTCGCCGTGGCGAGGGCGGGGGAGGCATCACATGCCGGAGTAGTTCGGGCCGCCGCCCCCTTCGGGCGTGACCCAGACGATGTTCTGCGTCGGATCCTTGATGTCGCAGGTCTTGCAGTGCACGCAGTTCTGCGCGTTGATCTGCAGCCGCTGGGCATCGCCCCCCTTGGCCTCGTCGGGCACGAACTCGTACACGGCGGCGGGGCAGTAGCGCGCCTCGGGGCCGGCGTACTTGGCGAGGTTGATATTGACCGGCACGCTCGGGTCCTTGAGCGTCAGGTGCGCCGGCTGGTTCTCGGCATGGTTGGTGTTGCTGATGAACACGCTGGACAGCCGGTCGAAGGTGAGCTTGCCGTCAGGCTTGGGGTACACGATGGGCTTGCACTCGGCGGCGGGCTTCAGGTAGGCGTGGTCGGGCTTGTCGCGGTGCAGCGTCCAGGGAATGTTGCCCTTGAGCACGAACTGCTCGATGCCGTTCATCAGCGTGGCGGTGGCCAGGCCCTTCTTGAACCACGCCTTGAAGTTGCGCGCCTTGTTCAGCTCGGCGTAGAGCCAGCTCTTTTCGAACGCCTCGGGGTAGGCCGTGAGTTCGTCGTGCTGGCGCCCCGCGTGCACCGCGTCGTAGGCCGCTTCGGCCGCCAGCATGCCGGTCTTGATGGCCGCGTGGCTGCCCTTGATGCGGCTCACGTTGAGGTAGCCCGCCTCGCAGCCCACCAGCGCGCCGCCCGGGAACACCGTCTTGGGCAGCGACAGCAGGCCGCCGGCCGTGATGGCGCGTGCGCCGTAGCCGATGCGCTTGGCCGGCTTGATGCCCTTGGCCTCGTCGCCTTCCAGGTAGTAGCGGATGTTGGGGTGCGTCTTCCAGCGCTGGAATTCCTCGAACGGGCTCAGGTAGGGGTTGGAGTAGTCCAGCCCGGTGATGAAGCCCAGCGTGACCTTGTTGTCCTCGGCGTGGTAGAGGAACGCGCCGCCGTAGGTGTCGCTGTCCATGGGCCAGCCGGCCGTGTGCATGACGAAGCCGGGCTGGTGGCGCTTGGGGTCGATTTCCCAGAGCTCCTTCACGCCGATGCCGTAGGCCTGCGGGTCGCGCCCCTGGTCCAGCTTGAAGCGGCTGATGAGCTGGCGGCCCAGGTGGCCGCGCGCGCCCTCGGCGAAGATCGTGTACTTGGCGTGCAGTTCCATGCCCAGCTGGAAGTCGGCGGTGGGCTCGCCTTCCTTGCTCACGCCCAGATTGCCGGTGGCCACGCCCTTGACCGAGCCGTCTTCGTTGTAGAGCACTTCGGCGGCCGGAAAGCCGGGGAAGATCTCCACGCCCAGGTTTTCGGCCTGGGTGGTGAGCCAGCGCACCACGTTGCCCAGGCTCACGATGTAGTTGCCGTGGTTCTGAAAGCACTGCGGCAGCAGGAAATTGGGGGTGCGCCAGGACGACTTTTCGCCCAGGAAGATCATGGCGTCGTCGGTGACGGGCTGGTTGAGCGGCGCGCCCAGTTCCTTCCAGTTGGGGATCAGCTCGGTCAGCGCCTTCGGGTCCATGATGGCGCCCGACAGGATGTGCGCGCCGGTCTCGGAGCCCTTTTCCAGCACCACGACCGAGATGTCCTGGCCTTTTTCGGTGGCGAGCTGCTTGAGCCGGATGGCGGTGGCCAGGCCGCCGGGGCCGCCGCCGACGACCACCACGTCGTACTCCATGGCTTCGCGGGGGCCGTGTTGGGCGAGGATTTCTTCTGGGGTCATGGGTGTCTCGTGGTGGTTTGATAATGGGTGATCCGCCGCGGGCGACTGGCCTGCGCGCAGTCCGTCGGTCGGACAGATTGTATTCACGGAAAACCGACAATCGAACGATCGTTCTATTTTCTGACAAGAGAGACATCCCATGGCTTACAGCATCGATTTGGAAGGGCGCGTCGCCTTCGTGACCGGGGCATCGAGCGGGCTCGGCGCGCAGTTCGCCCGCACGCTGGCCGCCGCAGGGGCCGGCGTGGTGCTGGCCAGCCGGCGCGTGGAAAAGCTCAAGGAGCTGCGCGCGCGCATCGAAGGCGAGGGCGGCGACGCCCATGTGATCGAGCTGGACGTGACCGACCACGACTCCATCAAGGCGGCCGTGGCCCACGCCGAGACGGAGATGGGCTCCATCGACATCCTGGTCAACAACTCGGGCGTCTCCACCACCCAGCGCCTGCAGGACGTGGAACCCGAGGATTTCGACTTCATCTTCGACACCAACGTGAAGGGCGCCTTCTTCGTGGCGCAGGAGGTCGGCAAGCGCATGCTGGCGCGCTCGCGCGGGGCGGCGCCGGGCAGCTTCACCGGCGGGCGCATCATCAACATCGCCTCGATGGCCGGCCTCAAGGTGCTGCCGCAGATCGGTGCCTACTGCATGAGCAAGGCGGCCGTGGTGCACATGACGCGTGCCATGGCGCTCGAATGGGGCCGCTTCGGCATCACGGTCAACGCCCTGTGCCCGGGCTACATCGACACCGAGATCAACCACCACCACTGGCAGACCGAGCAGGGCCGCAAGCTCCTGGACATGCTGCCGCGCAAGCGCGTGGGGCAGCCCAAGGATCTGGATGCTCTCATCGTGATGCTGGCCAGCGACCAGAGCCACTTCGTGAACGGCGCGGTGATCGCCGCCGACGACGGTTTCGCGGTCTGACCGCCGGCCGATGCTGACTGGAATCCTGGCAGGGCTCGCCGCGGGCGCGCTCTGGGGGCTGGTGTTCGTCGCGCCGCGCATGGCGGCCGGGTTCGCGTCGGTGGACCTCACCGCTGGCCGTTTCGTGGCCTACGGCGCCATGGCCGTGGGCATGCTGCTCTGGGGCCTGCGCCCCGGCACGCGCCGGGCGGTGCGCTGGCCCACCGCCCGCCAGGTCGGGGCCGCCCTGGGCCTGAGCGTGCTGGGATTCACTGGCTACTACCTGCTGCTGGTGCTGGCGATCCGCGATGCGGGGGTGGAGGTGCCGGCCCTCATCATCGGCACCATCCCGGTGTGGGTCATGCTGCTGGGCAAGCCGAAGGGGCTGCGCTGGGTGGCCCTGGTGCCGGGGCTGGCCCTGACCCTGGCGGGCCTGGCGCTGATGGCGTTCGCGCCGCACGGGGAGGGCGGATCGCCAGCTGCGGGTGGCGGGGCGTACTGGTGGCGCGGCATCGGCATCGTGCTGGTGGCACTGGTCTTCTGGACGGCGTTCGCCATCCTCAATTCGGCCTGGGTGCAGCGCCACCCGGAGGTGGGCGCAACCCAATGGGCCAACTGGCTGGGCGTGGCCACGGGCCTGGGGGGATGGCTGTTGTGGGGGGTGAAGGGCACGCCTCTGGCAGAACTGGCGGCGCAGCCAGGTTTCGGCGCCTTTGTGCTGGTCTGCCTTGCGATCGGGCTGGGCGCGACCTGGCTGGCCACCATCCTCTGGAATGTGGCCAGCCAGCGCCTGTCCGCCAGCCTGTGCGGCCAGCTGATCGTGAGCGAGACCCTGTTCGCTCTCTTCTATTCCTTCGCCTGGGACGGCCACTGGCCGGCGCCTGCCCAATGGGCCGCGTGCGGCATGTTCACCCTGGGCATTCTGGCGACCATCCAGGCCCACCGCTGAGTCCTGCCCGGCCCCCCCGCGCGTCCTTGGAATCGGGTGGGGTTATGCACGGTTTTCATATTGCGCATCCCAATCGGCATGGCAAAAGGGCGCCCTCCCAAAACATTGCTGGGTAGACTGATTAATCAATAGTTAATCAAAAAGGGGTGGTGATGGCAGTGCAGTCGTGGCAGCACAAGGTTTCTGAATGTTTCTCCAATGAGACGTGCAAGAACAGAATCTTCAGCAAAATCAAGTCCGCGGCGACGGAATTGGGTTTCGAGCGATGCGCGTATACCCTCTACATTCCCGTCCCCATCTCCCGCCCGCAGGTGGTCCAGGTGGACGATTTTCCGGAAGCGTGGCAAAGGCGATATTCCGTCGCCGAATACCACCATATCGATCCCACCGTGGCCCATTGCCGCAAATCCGAGCGGCCCGTGGTCTGGAGCGACGAGCTTTTCGCCTCGGCGCCCGAACTGTGGCGTGAAGCGCAGTCCCATGGGCTGAAGGTCGGCTGGTCGCAGGCCAACCAGAGCGCGGGCAGCCTGCGCGGCGTTCTGACCCTGGTGCGCTCCCGTGTCCCCCTGGCAGAGGAGGAACTCAAGGCGAACGAGCCCCGCATGTCGTTCCTTGCAAGCGCCTCGTACGAGGCCATGGGCCGTGCCATGAAAGCCCTGCACGGCACCCGCCAGAAGGCGTTCCTGACCCCGCGCGAACTGGAAGCCCTCAAATGGACGGCGGATGGGAAAACCATGGCGGATATTGCGCAGATTCTGGACGTTTCCGAAAACACGGTGCGGTTTCACCTCAAGAACGCCACTGCCAAACTGCAGACGCCCAACAAGACGGCGGCCGCGGTCAAGGCGGCGTTGCTGGGCTGGCTTGACTGACCGCAATTAACCGAAAGACCCCGGAAAGCGCTTCGGATATGTAATAAAAAGCGACCACAGGGGTGTTCGAATTTCCAGATTGCTATTTTTTTAATAGCGTCCATCCGTGCGATTTCCTGCATTGACGGCACTCCATCCAAAGGGTTGTGAGGGGCCCATCGGCAATATTCATCGCGGCCATAGCCAAACCCCCCTTGTGAGCCACATTCCGCCACGTGGATCATTCGCTTCCCTTAACGACTGGAGCGGAGTTTCCATGACAACCAGAAAAATCTTCACCGCAGCGCTGGTGCTGCAAGGCGTGCTGGTAGCGCCTGCGGCGTTCGCCCAATCCGCCCTCACGCGCGACAACGGCGCCCTGGTGGGCGACAACCAGAATTCGCAGACCGCCGGCCCGAACGGCCCCACCTTGCTGCAGGACGTGCAGCTGATCCAGAAGCTGCAGCGTTTCGATCGCGAGCGCATCCCCGAGCGCGTCGTGCATGCCCGCGGCACCGGCGTGCGCGGCGAGTTCGTGGCGACGGAAGACCTCTCTTCGCTGACCCAGGCCAAGGTGTTCAGCGCCGGCGAACGCACCCCGGTGTTCGTGCGGTTCTCTTCCGTGGTGCACGGCAACCATTCCCCCGAGACGCTGCGCGACCCCCGCGGCTTCGCCACCAAGTTCTACACGAGCCAGGGCAACTGGGATCTGGTGGGCAACAACTTTCCCACCTTCTTCATCCGCGACGCCATCAAGTTTCCCGACATGGTGCATGCGTTCAAGCCGGACCCCCGCACCAACCTGGACGACGATTCCCGCCGTTTCGACTTCTTCTCGCACGTGCCGGAGGCCACGCGCACGCTCACGCTGCTGTATTCGAACGAGGGCACGCCCGCCGGCTACCGGTTCATGGACGGCAACGGAGTGCATGCCTACAAGCTGGTCAACAGCCAGGGCCAGGTGCACTACGTGAAGTTCCACTGGAAGAGCCTGCAGGGGCTGAAGAACCTCGACCCCAAGCAGGTCGCCGCCGTCCAGGCCAAGGACTACAGCCACATGACCAACGACCTGGTCAACGCGATCAAGCAGGGCGATTTCCCCAAGTGGGACCTGTACGTGCAGGTGCTCAAGCCCGAGGACCTGAACAAGTTCGAGTTCAACGCGCTGGACGCCACCAAGATCTGGCCCGATGTGCCTGAGCGCAAGATCGGCCAGATGGTGCTGAACAAGAACGTGGACAACTTCTTCCAGGAAACCGAACAGGTCGCCATGGCGCCCGCCAACGTGGTGCCCGGCATCGAGCCCTCGGAAGACCGCCTGCTGCAAGGCCGCGTGTTCTCATACGCCGATACGCAGCTGTACCGGGTGGGCACCAACGGCCTGAGCCTGCCGGTGAACCGCCCCCGCGTCGGCGTGAACAACGGCAACCAGGACGGCACGCTGAACTTCGGGCAGACGACCAGCGGCGTGAACTACGAGCCCAGCCGCCTGGAGCCCCGCCCGCAGGTCTCGGCGGCGCGCTACAGCCAGTTGCCGCTGTCCGGCACCACGCAGCAGGCCAAGATCGGCAAGGAGCAGAACTTCAAGCAGGCCGGTGATCTGTACCGCAGCTACGGCAAGAAGGACCGCGAGGACCTGATCCAGAGCTTCGGCGAATCGCTGGCCGGCGCCGATGCCGAGAGCAAGCACATCATCCTGTCGTTCCTGTACAAGGCCGATCCCGAGTACGGCACGGGCGTGGCCCGCGTGGCCAAGGGCGACCTGGCCCGCGTGAAGCAACTGGCCTCGGCGCTGCAGGACTGACGCGGGGCATGCGATGCACGCGTGGGGGCCGTCTGGCGCCCGCGTGCTGCATCGAGGGGCGCCGCTGGCGGTGCCCCTCCCACGACCGTCCCCCCATTTCAAGGAGATCGGCATGTCCCTTTCCCATCAATCGCGCCACTGGGTGCTGGCCGTGCTGTGCATGGGCGCGATGGCGGCTGGCGCAGCGGGTGCGGCCCCCAGTGCGGCCCCCAGTGCGGCCCCCAGTGCGGTCCCACGCACGGCAGCGGCGGCATCTGCGTCGCCACCCGCAGCCGCGGCGGGGGCCGAGCCGGCAGCCCCGACCGATCCGGCCCAGGTCCAGCGGCAGTTGCGCCGCTATTTCTTCGATGCGGCCCGCGAGGGCCGGCGCGACATGCTGGGTGAGTTCATCGCCGCCCGCTACGACCTCAATGTTCGCGATGAAAAAGGCTATACCGCGCTCATCCTGGCGGCCTACCACGGGCACCGCGAGGTGGTGGAGCAGTTGCTCAAGGCCGGCGCCGACCCCTGCGTGCAGGACCTGCGCGGCAACACCGCCCTGATGGGCGCAATCTTCAAGGGCGAGGTGGCGATCGCGCGGCGGCTGGTGCAGGCCGACTGCGCCCCCGATCAGCGCAACAACGCCGGCCAGACCGCTGCCATGTACGCCGCCCTGTTCCAGCGGACCGAACTGCTGCAGGCCCTGGCCGCCAAAGGCGCGGATCTCGGCGCCAGGGACGCGCGGGGCAACGATGTGTCGCAGCTGCAGCGCGGCGAATTTGCCGGTTCACCCGCGCGATGAGCCTTCGCGGGTCTTCAAGCCAAATCGCCCTCCAGCGCAATGGGAACTAGGGCGTTTTGCTATAAAAATAATAGTAACGAGGGTCAGCTGCGCCCCACCACGCGAAAGCGCTCGGCGTTCGCCTGCAGCCATTGCTGGGCCAGCGCCGCGGCCGTGGGCGATGCGTGCTCCTGATCGGGGTGGAAGTCGCTGCGCAGGTAGCGCACCAGCGCCGGCAGCGAGCGCCAGGCCACGCCATCGCGTCCCCAGAAGAACCGCAGCGCACTCCAGGCCGTGGAGGGGCGCCACAGCGTGCCGTCGCGCTGCAGGTTGAGCACCGTCTGGCGCATCGCATCGACGGTGAATACCAGCGCCACATACAAGTACCAGCGCACCCGCCAGGCGTTGCTGCCGCCCGCCGCGCGGTAGAGGTCGAAGGCGACGGCACGGTGCTCGGTCTCCTCGGCCGCATGCCAGCGCCACACGGTCTGCAGCGTGGCGTCGGCGCCATCGAGCCAGCGCCCATGGCGCAGCGTGCCATCGGCCAGCAGGGCCGTGAAGTGCTCGTAGGCGCAGGTGACCGCCAGGGCGTGCAGCGGATTCTTGGTGCGCAGGTGCAAGCGGGCGATGCGTCCGCGCGCCCAGTGCTGCCAGTGGTTCTGCAGGCCCTGGCGCTCCAGCTCGGCGTTGTAGAGCCCATGCAGATGCCGGTGCGTGGCTTCCTGCCCGATGAAGCCGCGCAGCAGGGCCTGGAAGCGGGTGGCCAGCGGCCCATGGGGATTGCCCAGCAGCGGCGTGGCATCGCGCACGGAATCGATGAAGAATTGCTCGCCCACCGGAAAGCTCATCGACAGCGCATTGAAGAACTGCGTGCGGAAGGCATCGCCGCCGTGCCAGTGGCGGGCGAAGCCCTTTTGCAGGTCCACTTCGAGCTTGCGCACGGGGAGGGTGGCTGCGGCGGCGGCTGCTGCTGCGGGCGCGGGGTCGGGGGAGGCGGGGATCTCGGACATGGGAGGCGGCTTTCCAGAAACGGCGGTGGCCCGGCAACGCCGCCGGGCTCCGTTTTCTGAGGATTATTCAGTTTTAGACCGGACGCGCTACTCGCCTACCGCTCAGGTTTTCCGGGGCAGCCCGATCGCCTGCAGCCAGGCCCCGGGACCGCGTGGATGCTGCGTTTCAGCCGTGAGGTGGTCGAGCGACCGTCCCGCTTTGGCCGCCGTGCTCATGTTTCGGAAAAGGTCGCTGTGCAGGGACTGCCGTGCGATACGCTGTGCGGGTGGACGCCAGTCTTCGCCGGGCCGTCTGCAGCGCGTTCCGCCCCGCACGCCCGGCACCAACCGAGGCCGCCGATGAAGATCGAGATTCCCGAAGCCAAGACGCTCGTGCACACGATGCGCTTTCCCGTGCGCTGGGGCGACATGGACGCCATGGGCCATGTGAACAACACCGTGTACTTCCGCTATCTGGAGACGGCCCGCATCGACTGGCTGGTCGCGGCGGGCTGCAATCCCGACCCGCAGGGCCAGGGGCCAGTGATCGTGAATGCCTTCTGCAATTTCTACCAGCAGCTTGAGTACCCGGCCGAGGTGCTGCTCAAGCTTTATGTGAGCGACCCGGGGCGCACCACGTTCGAGACCTGGGGCACGATGGAACGCGTGGACCGGCCCGGCGTGGTGTGCGCGGCGGGCGGTGCCACGACCATCTGGGTGGACTTTCCGCGCAAGAAAGCCGTGGACCTGCCGGCCTGGGTGCGCGCGCTCGTCGGCGCGTGACGCCGCCGTCATCGCGTTCGGCGGCCGGTGCCGCCGGGCCGCTCAGGTCACGGGCGCGGGATTGAACAGCACGAGGGCGTTGTGCAGCTTCCACTGCTCGGCCCAGGTTTTCTTGCGCCCGCTGGCCACCTCCAGCATCAGGTGGAACATCTCCCAGCCCACGTCCGCGATGGTCGCCTGCCCGTCCGCGATGCGCCCGGCGTTGATGTCCATCAGGTCGTGCCAGCGCCGGGCCAGATCGCTGCGCGTGGCCACCTTGATCACCGGCACCTCGGCCAGCCCGTAGGGCGTGCCCCGCCCCGTGGTGAACACGTGCAGGTTCATGCCGGCCGCGAGCTGCAGCGTGCCGCAGATGAAGTCGCTGGCCGGCGTGGCGGCATACAGCAACCCTTTCTGCGTGGCCTTGTCCCCGGGCGAGACCACGCCCGAGATCGGGGCGCTGCCCGATTTGACGATGGAGCCCATGGCCTTTTCCACGATGTTGGAGAGGCCGCCTTTCTTGTTGCCCGGCGTCGTGTTGGCGCTGCGGTCCACCCGGCCTTTGTCCAGGTAGGCGTCGTACCAGGCCATCTCGCGGATCATGGCCTGGGCCACTTCCGGGGTGCTGGCGCGCGAGGTGAGCTGGTCGATGCCGTCGCGCACCTCGGTCACTTCCGAGAACATGACGGTGGCGCCCGCGCGCACCAGCAGGTCGGTGCAAAAGCCCACGGCCGGATTGGCGGTGACGCCGCTGAAGGCGTCGCTGCCCCCACACTGCACGCCGACCACCAGCTCGGCGGCGGGCACGGTCTCGCGGCGGCGGGCGTTCAGGCGCTCCAGGTGCTTTTCCGCCTGCCGCATGACGGAGTCGATCATGGACATGAAACCCACGTGGGCGTCGTCCTGCAGGCAGACCACGTCCAGCTTGGGTTCGGCGCTGGTGCCCACGTCGGCCACGCTGCGCTCGTCCACCAGTGGGATGCTGCCCGGGGGCAGCAGGCGCTCGGGCTGGAGCTTCTCGCAGCCCAGGCTGACCACCATCACCTCGCCGCCGAAGTTGGGGTTCAGGCTGATGTTGCGCAGGGTGCGGATGGGAATGACGGCGTCCGGCGCGTCGATGGCGACGCCGCAGCCGTAGGTGTGCTCCAGCGCCACCACGTCGTCCACATTGGGAAAGCGGGGAAGCAGTTCGGCCTTGACGCGCGCGACGGCGAATTCGGTGACGCCGGCCACGCACTGCACGGTCTGGGTGATGGCCAGGATGTTGCGGGTGCCCACCGATCCGTCGGCGTTGCGGTAGCCCTCGAAGGTGTAGCCGGTGAGCGGGGGCAGGGGCTCGGGGCGCACGGTGGCCAGGGGCAGGCCCTCCAGCGACAGGGCCTCGGGCATGTGCAGCAGGCGCTCATGCACCCAGCTGCCGGCGGGGATGGGCTGGATGGCGTAGCCGATGGGCACGTTGTAGCGGCGCACGGCGGCGCCCTGTGGGATGTCTTCCAGGGCGACCTTGTGGGCCTGGGGCACGCGGTCGACGAGCGTCAGGCCCGAGGCCAGCACCGTGCCTGCGGGCAGGCCCCCGTCGTTGGCGACGATGGCCACGTTGTCGGCCGCGTGCATCTGCACGGTCAGGGGCGGGCGGGTGGGTGAAGCGGAATCGGTCATGGGGCGGTCGTCGTGGGTGGGGCGATGTTCTGGGGGCTTTGCATGCGGCATGCCGCTCGATTGTCGATGGCGCCGGGCTCACGCGCGGGTGCCGAACTCCGCTGTTTCGCGCGTCCAGCCGCGGGCCTGCTCGCTCAGGCTCAGGCCGAGGCCCGGGCGCGTGGGCACCATCATGCGGCCGTCGCGGATTTCCAGGCGCTCGTTGAACAGCGGCTCGAGCCAGTCGAAGTGTTCGACCCAGGGCTCGGTGGCATAGACCGCGCCCAGGTGCACGTGCAGTTCCATCGCGAAGTGCGGGCCCAGGCTCAAGCCCGCGTGCTCGGCCTGCGCGGCGATCTTGAGGAACGGGGTGATGCCCCCCACGCGGGGTGCATCGGGCATGAGGTAGTCGGCCGCGCGGTGGCGGATCAGCTCGCCGTGTTCGGCCGCGCTGGTGAGCATCTCGCCGGTGGCGATCGGCGTGTCGAACTGGGCGGCGAGCGCGGCGTGGCCTTCGAAGTCATAGGCGTCCAGCGGCTCTTCGATCCACACGAGGTTGAAGGGCTCGAAGACGCGGCACATGCGCTGCGCGGTGGGGCGGTCCCACTGCTGGTTGGCATCGACCATGATGGGCATGGCATCGCCCAGGTGCTTGCGGACCGCCTCCACGCGCTGGATGTCGAGCGCATGGTCGGGCTGGCCCACCTTCAGCTTGATGCCGCCGATGCCCCGCTCGCGCGAGGCGCTGGCGTTGCGCAGCAGCTGGTCCAGCGGCGTGTGCAGGAAGCCGCCCGAGGTGTTGTAGCAGCGCACCGAGTCGCGCTGCGAGCCCAGCAGCTTGGACAGCGACAGGCCCGCGCGGCGCGCCTTGAGGTCGTACAGCGCCACGTCGAAGGCGCCGAGGGCCTGCACCGCCATGCCGCTGCGCCCCACCGACGCGCCGGCCCAGCAGAGCTTGGTCCACAGCCGGGAAATGTCGCTCGGGTCTTCGCCCAGCAGCGCCGGCGCGACCTCCCGGGCGTGCGCGAACTGCCCCGGCCCGCCCGCCCGCTTGGAGTAGCTGAAGCCCAGGCCCCGGTGGCCGTCCTTGCTCTCGATCTCGGCGAACAGCATGGCGATCTCGGTCATGGGCTTTTGCCGTCCGGTCAGCACCTTGGCATCGCTGATGGGGTTGGCCAGGGGCAGGTAGCACGATGAGATGCGGACCCAGGCGATGCTGTCGCTGAAAGAGGAGGGGGACGAGGAAGCGGTCATGGTGCAGTGCAGGTCATTCGGGCAAAACGGGGGGGCAGGCGCCAGGCAGGCAGGGCGAGGGTCAGTCGATCGAAATCCTTCCGGTCTCGATCACCTTCTTCCAGCGGGCGAACTCCTGCTGCTGGAAGGCGGCGAACTGCTCGGGCGTGTTGGTGACCATCTCGAAGCCGATCGACGTGAACTGCTCGCGCACCTTCGGGTCCTTGAGCGCCTCGACGAACGCCGCATGGGCCTTTTCGCGCACGGCGGGTGGCAGCCCCTTGGGTGCGACGATGGCCTGCCAGGAAGCGACCTCGACATTGGGCACGCCCGCTTCGGCCAGCGTGGGCACGTCGGGCAACACCGGCGATCGCTTGGCGCTGGTGATGGCCAGCGCGCGCATCTTGCCGGCCTTGATGTATTGCGACACGGCGTTGATGTTCTGGAACGAGGCATCCACCTGACCGCCGATCAGGTCGGTGTGGGCCGGTGCGCCGCCCTTGTAGGGAATGTGCACGCCCTTGGTGCCCGTCTGCTGCCAGAACAGCTCGGCGGTCAGGTGGTCGCTTGAGCCGTTGCCGGCCGAGGCGAAGCTCATCTTGCCGGGGTTGGCTTTCTCGTAGGCGATGACGTCGGCCACGGTCTTGTGCGGGGAGTTGGCCGGCACCACCAGCACGTTGGGCGACTGCACCGCCACGGTGATCAGGTCGAAACCATGCAGCGCGTCGTACTGCAGGCCCTTGAGCAGGTGCGGCACGATGACCAGCGGCCCCAGGGAGGTCACAAGGAAGGTGTAGCCATCGGGCGCGGCCCGCTGCACGAACGTGGCGCCGATCGTTCCGGTGGCGCCGGGCTTGTTGTCCACCAGGAAGGACTGCTTGAACTTCTCCGTCAACCGGGGCCCCACGGCGCGTGCGACCTGGTCGGTCGAGCCGCCAGGCGGGAAGGGCACGACCAGGGTCACGGGTTTTTCGGGCCAGGACTGTGCCTGGGCGCCGAGAGCCAGAATGCCGAGGGAAATGGCTGCCAGGAATCGTTTCATGATTTGTCTCCTAATGGAAATGCGAACGTTGTCATTTTTGGTTGGAAGGTGAAGCCCCGCCAAAAACACTACAGGATCGACATGTTTTTATGATTTTTTCAGGTGCGCTGTGTGCGCGCATTGGAAATGATATCGTTGTCATTTCCGGTCGGCAAGCTTTTCTGCTGGGGGTTTTCCCCTCGTCCGTGACCGCCGCTGGCGTCCGGGACGTGCTCTGGAATGCAGCGGTGCACTCGCCACGGGCGGTGCCGTGGAATGCGGTATGGTCCTCGTCTTTCGCCCGACCGGTGTGCTCCGAAACCCCCATGAACGCCCCCTCCAACTTCAAGGCGGCCACGCTTCACGACGTGGCCAAGGCCGCTGGCGTGTCGTTGATCACCGCCTCGCGTGCGCTGAGCAATCCGGGGGTGGTGTCCGACAAGACAAAGGCCCGGGTGCAGCAGGCCGTCGAGGCGACGGGCTACATCCCCAACCTGCTGGCGGGTGGGCTCAAGTCCCGCCGCAGCCTGATGGTGGCGGCCGTGGTCCCGGCGCTGTCGGTGTCGCAGTTCCTGCCCACCGTGCAAAGCCTGACGACCACGCTGGCTGCCGAGGGGTACCAGCTCATCCTGGGCCAGACCGCCTACGACGCCGAGCGCGAAGAGGCCGTGCTGAACACCATGATCGGCCGCCAGCCCGACGGGCTGGTGATGACCGGGCTGGTGCAATCGCAGCGCGCGCGCGACCGGCTGCGCCGATCCGGCATTCCCGTGGTGGAAACCTGGGACCTGAGCGACCGCCCCGTGGACATGGTGGTGGGCTTTTCGCACCTGAAAGTGGGCAGCGCGGTGGCGGGGTTCTTTCTGTCCCGGGGCTGGCAGCGCGTGGGAATTGCCACGGGCGGCGATCACCGAGCCATGCTGCGCCGCGAGGGTTTCGTCGCCACCCTGGGACGAGACGTGCCGACCGCCACGGTACCCGCACCCAGCAGCCTGGCGCTGGGGCGAAGGGCCCTGGCGGAGCTGCTGGCGCAGGAGCCGCGGCTGCAGGCCGTGTCGTGCAGTTCGGACACGCTGGCGCATGGCGTGCTCGTCGAGGCCGCAGCCCGCGGGCTGCGGGTGCCGCAGGACCTCGCCATTTGCGGCTTTGGCAATGCCGACTTCAGCGAGCACATGCTGCCTTCGATCACCACTGTGCATGTCGATGGCCCGGAGATCGGCCGGCTGGCGGCGCAACTGGTCATCGACCGTTGCCGGGGCAACGCGGGCCCGCGCACCATCTTCGATCTGGGCTTTCGCCTGATCGAGCGGCAATCGACGGCATCCGCCGGCTGAAGGGGCGGATGGTTGGGGCCAGGTGACGCTGGCACCCTTGCCGCCGCCACCTTTTCTGAGCACCATTCAGTTTCCAGGGCTTGGCCCTGCCGTGCCGCGTCCACCGCTCGAAAGCCGCCTTTGAAGAAATCTCCATCCCCCGACAGTTCCTCCGGCATGCGCCGCCAGCCCACGCAGGCGCGGGCGCGCCAGACCATCGAGGCCATCTTCGGCGCCACCGCCCAGATCGTGGAAAAGGAAGGCGAGGAGGGCGTCACCACCAACAAGGTCGCGCAGGTGGCGGGCTTTTCCATCGGCACGCTCTACCAGTATTTCCCCTCGAAGGAGGCCATCGTGCTGGCCATGGTGGAGCGCGAGCGCAACCGCGTGCAGCAGCAATTGCGCGAGCTGTTGGACGAGGCCGTGGCCCAGCGGCGTGAGGTGCGGGCCGTGCTGCGCGACGTGGTGCGGCTGTTGGTGGCGGCCTTCGGCACCGGCGGCCATTCGCGGGTTCGGCGCGGCATGGTGCGGCTGGGCTGGCGCATCGATCACCACGACCGCGTGACGGCCGCGCTGCGCGAAGGGGCGGAGCGCAATGCCCTGGCGCTGGCCCGCCTGATCGAGGTGGGCGATACCTCGGTGCGCGCTCCCACGCCGGCCATGATGTTCGTTGCCACGCGCGCCATCATGGGCGCCATCCGCAGCGCCGCGCTGGAGGACTCGCCCCTGCTGGGCCAGCCCGCGTTCGAGGACGAACTGGTGCGCATGCTGTGGGGCATGCTGCGCGCCGACGCGGGGGATTAGCGCTCCCCCCTTCTGCTGACGTCGTCAGAGGACTCGGGAAGAAGGCACCGCAGCCTGCTGGGGGTAGAAGATGGGTTGCGCCGGATCGCGGTGCCAGTCGTACTCGGCGGCGAGGGCGGCCGTTTCGGCCACGGCACGGCCAGCCAGGCGAGCAACCAGGTGCCAGGCCATGTCGGTCCCTGCGGACACGCCCGCCGAGGTCACGTACTTGCCCGCATCCACCCAGCGCGAAACGTTGTCCCACAGCACCGCGGGACCGAAGCCCGCCACCCAGCCGAAGGCCTGGTGGTTGGTGGCGGCCGGCCGCCCATCCAGCAGGCCGGATCGCGCCAGGATGGCCGCGCCGGTGCAGACCGAAGTGACCACGGCCACGTGCTGGTCCATGGCCTGCACCCATTGCAGCAAGGCCTGGACGGCTGCGGTGTCCGGGTCCATCAGCAAGGTGCCGACCCCTTGTCCGCCGGGAATCATGAGCAGGTCCAGCGGCTGCTCCAGCGCCTCGTCGCGGAACAGATCCGGCGCCACGCGGGGGCCGTTGAAGCTGGCCACCGGCGCGGGAACCGGCGCAGGGCTGGCACCGCTCGCGGCCGGCCTGCACTCGTTGGAGATCAGCACGATCTCGAACGGCAGGGCCGGCGCGTTGGCATAGGAGGTGCCGATGAAGCGCGCGATGGAAAACGCCTCGATGAAGCCCCACACGTCGAGCGGCTCGAACTGGGGAAACACCAGGATCCCGATGCGTTGGGTGCGTGGAAAGGCCGTGGCGGGTGTGGAACGGGATGCTGCAGGCATGGTCATTTGGTGGGAAAGAGTTCAATGGCAAGGGCGGCTCGCCCGCACTCGTGGGGGATGCCGTCGATGGGACAACCGATCAGCAGGCAGACCGGCTGCCCCGCCGGGGGCAGGGGGGCATCACCTGCCAGGGAGACGAGAAACCGCTGGCTGCGCTGTGGCTGCGCCGCGGTGAAGGCGCGCAGCGGGTGCACCGCGAAGCGCGGTGATCTCCCGTCGGCCAAGCGCGTTCCCGGACGGGCAGATGCGGTCGAGGTTGCCGGTGCATCCTGAAGATCAGGTCTCTCGGGGCATCAGGCCCGAGAACGGGGTGATGGCCGGCGGCGACCGCGGTTTTCAGTGCGTTTCTTTTGCTGATCATGGGGAGGTTCTCCGGTGTCGGGGGGGCGTCGGGCCTTGAGGTCAGTGGTGGCCCTTACTGGCCCCGCCAGCGCCGTCCGGCAATGCCACCCGCACGATCTGCATCATTCCCTGGTCTTCGTGGTCCAGGATGTGGCAGTGCAGCACGTAGTCCCCGATGTAGCGCTGGTAGCGCGTTCGCACGATCAGCGTGTACTTGCCGTTGGGCTTTTCCTTGGTTGCGATGTTCTTCACCCAGAGCGTGTCTTTCCACACGCCCTTGAGCGCGCGGTATTGCGGGTCGACGGTGCCGTCCGCCTTGTCGTCGCCGTCCGGTCCGGACACGTCCTTGCCGTCCGGGTCGAGGATCTTGACGATCTGGAACGGGTTCACATGGATGTGGAACGGGTGGCTCACGAAGTCCGATTGCAGCGTCCATTCATCCACCCCGCCCAAGGTCAGCACGCGGTCGACGCGGTTCGGATCGAAGGGCTTGCCGTTCACCTGGAACTGGATCGGCTGGGCGTTCAGGTCGATGTTGAATGCGAGGGTCTGCGTGCCCGTGACTTCGCTGTCCTGCACGGTGGGGTGGGGCACGAAGCTGGTGAGCTTCAGTCCATCCTTCAATTCAGCGCTGACCTGGGCCCGCACGTCCGAGGGCAGGTTGATGGCGGCAGCGGCGGCGAGTTCCGCTGCGAGGTACGCCGAAATGTTCTGAGGAACGGGATTGCCAGGGGCGACCTTGCTCACGGTGCCCAGCAACTGGCGCGACGGGGGCGCCTGGTTCACGCTGGCCGAAGCGGGCGAGGCGGCGTCGATCACGCAGTAGTCGCCCGCCTCGGGAAACACCATCAAGGTGTCCCAGCGGTAAGCCGGCTGGTACACCGTCTGCGTGCTGGGGATCGCCGCAGCGGTGGTCAGTCCGTCGGCTGCGATCAGGTGCTGGGGCAGCGGGGCGCCCGTGCAATTTTGTTCGATGTAGGCATCGTGCTCGCTGGCGCGCAGCGCCTGTGCGCTGCGAGCGCCCGGCCGCAGCTTGCGGAACTCCAGGTTGATGGTGTCGCGCACGCCGCCATGGATGGTGCGCCAGCGTTCGATCTGCCCAGCCTTCGCGCCCTCGAAGGTGGGCAGCACCTCGCCGTTGATGCTGGTGTAGCGCCCGGAGGCTGGCCAGGACCCGGGGCCGAACTGGTCCTTGTCCTCCTTGTCCACGGCCTTGTAGTGCTCGATGCCACCGACGTCGCCTTCGTTGCAGCGGTAGGTTCCGTCCGGGTTGAACTGGATGCGGTTGTTCTTGTCGCGGCAGGCGTACTGGATCTGCTGCAGCACCAGCACCCGTTCCTTGAACGATTGGCGGGCAGTGGGCCGCAGCAGGGTGTCCACATCGCCCGTCTGCGTGGAGGTGGGCGGCCGGTCGCCGCGGATGACGAGTGCGCCCGCCATGCCGCTGGCCACCTGCAGCGCGGTGGAGCCATGGCGGTGCGTGTGGTACCAGAAGGTGCCGGCGGGATGGTCCGAGGGAATGTTGTACTCGTACTCGAAGCTCACCGTCGGGTTGATGGAGATCAGCACGTTGTCGCCATTGCCTGCCGGGTTCACCCACAGGCCGTGGGTGTGCAGGTTGGTGCCGTTGAAGCAGTGCGGCGTATTGACCCCGCCGGTGAACGTGGTGCAGCTCGGGTCGGGTGGCAACTGGTTGTTCAGGCGGATGCGGATGGTGTCGCCGGGGCGGATCTCCAGCATGGGCGAGACGAAAGGCGCCTTGGGATCGACGCGGGTGCCCTGGTAGCTGCGCAGGCGCACCTTGTCGAAGCGCTGCTCGGCCGGGTTCCAGAGCTTGCCGTCGGTGTAGACGACGTTCAGGTCCAGCGAGGCTTCGTGGGACACGGCGCGCGTGGCCGGGCCCGCTGCCAGCTGGAGCCTGCGAGGCGCCTTGCGCTGCAACTCCAGCAGGGGTGGGTTGGACACCCGCCGCGGGGTGTCTGACTGGGCCTGTGCGGGCAGTGCGGCGGTGCACGCCAACGCAATGGCAAAGGCGGTTGCAGACGCAGACGCGCACGCATTCCGAAACGCGAGTTCCATGGTTTTCCTCCCCCTCTTGCGGGTATTGCAAAGCCGAGGCGGCTGCTGGCTGCAGCTCTTGCCGTGTGATTGCTTTGTCCCAGTATGGCGGAGGCGCCTGGGGCGGGTCAACGCATTTCGAGGGCGCTATTTTTGGCGCGGTACGCGGCCCATCAGATAGAACTCGGGATTGGGCTGCATGCCCGCGAAGCTGGCCATGCGGTTCGACAGGCCGAAGAATGCCGCGATGGCCGCGATGTCCCAGATGTCCTCGTCATCGAAGCCGTGGGCGTGCAGCGCGGGAAAATCCGCTTCCTCGATGGCATGCGACTGGCTGCACACCTTCATCGCGAAGTCGAGCATGGCCCGCTGGCGCGGGCTGATGTCGGCCTTGCGGTAATTGACCGCCACCTGATCGGACACCAGCGGCTTCTTTTCGTAGATGCGCAGGAGGGCACCGTGCGCGACCACGCAGTAGAGGCACTGGTTGGCGGCGCTGGTCGTGGTGACGATCATCTCGCGTTCGCCCTTGGTCAGGCTGCCTTCCTCCTTGAGCATCAAGGCGTCGTGGTAGGCGAAAAAACGCACGCCATTCGGCGGGTCGCCGAGCAAATGCCAGGAACACGTTCGGCACGAAGCCGGCCTTTTCCTGCACTTCGAGAATGCGGGCGCGGATGTCGTCGGGCAGGGCGGCGAGGTCGGGGAAGGGGTAGCGGCTCAAAGGTTGTCTCCGTTGTGTTGTGGCTGGCGCGAATGGTCGCCTGCAACTTATCACGGATGCCACTGGGTCGCGCGCATCCCGGTGGAGGAGGGGGGCGCGGAACTGCCCGCCAGCGCATAGGACAGCCGTGTGGCCGCTGCGGTGACCGTCTTGGCCAGCGCCTGCAGACGGGCTTCGGGCAGGCGTGATTCCGGCCCCGAGATGCACACCGAGCCCATCAGCCGCCAATGCATGCCGAACACGGGCGCCGAGACGGTGGCCACGCCGTGCTCCCGCTCGCCGATGGACCAGTGGTAGCCACGCTGGCGGATGTCTTCGTAGTCCGCACCGGGTTCGCCCGAGAAGGCCAGGATCACGCGGCCCGGCGAGCCCTTGTCGAGCGGCAGGCCTTCACCCATGCGGGCATGGTGGCGCAGCGCCTGTGGGCCTTCCACCCGCACGAGGCAGGTGCGCACGTTGCCTTCACGCACATAGAACGCCGCGCTTTCGCCCGTGGCCTGGGTGAGCTCGCGCAAGGCCGGCTCCAGCACATTCTGCACGTCGAACCCCGCCTGGTAGCGCGCCCCCAGCCAGCCCGCCGCCGGCCCGAGGCGCCAGTCGCCGTCCTCGCGCTGCACCATGAAGCCGGACTGCGCCAGCGTGCGCGCCAGGCGCAGCACGGTGGTCTTGTGCAACCCGCAGCGGCGGCTCAGCTCTGCGAGCGGCAGATGCGATTCGCCCAGGGAGAACGCCTCCAGCAACTGGAGGGCGCGCGTTACGGCGATGACCCCGCCGGTTTCTTTCGCCATGGCTGAAGAGGAGGACCTCGGGGCGGCGGATGCGGCCTCGCCAAGCCCCTGTGACGGTGTGGATGAGGCGTTTGGGTTGCCGCCTATTGCGTTGCTCATGGCGCAATATGTTTCGCTGTATGAAACTATATTGTATGGGTTGAAACGTTTTCGTAAAGTCTTGGCAACGCCTGGGAACAAGGCGCGACAGGCCCATCACAACGGAGACAAAACATGCCAACTTTCTCGCTGACCCGGCGCGCCCTGGGCGCTCCTTTGTCCATCGCCCTGCTGGGCATGGCGGTTCTGGCCTTTTCTGCCGGCACTGCTCAAGCGCAGTCCGGCTACCCGAACAAGCCAATCCGCCTGATCGTGCCGTTCCCGCCCGGCGGCGGCACCGACATGATCGCGCGCACCGTGGCGCAGAAGCTGACCGAGCAGCACAAGTGGAACGTGGTGGTGGACAACCGCCCTGGGGCGGGCGGCAACCTGGGTGTGGATGCCGTGGCCAAGTCGGCGCCCGATGGCTACACGCTGGTGATGGGCCAGACCAGCAACCTGGCCATCAACCCCTCGCTGTATGCCAAGCTGCCCTACGACCCCTTGAAGGATCTGGTCCCGGTGGCGCTGGTGTCGTCGGCCCCCATCGTGATGGCCGCGCCCGCCAACTCGCCTTACAAGACGTTCGCCGATGTGGTCGCCGCCGCCAAGGCTAAGCCGGACGGCATCACGCTGGGTTACTCCGGCAACGGTACCGTCGCCCATCTGGCCGGTGAACTGGCAGAGAACGCCGCCGGCATCAAGTTGCGCCACGTGCCCTACAAGGGCGCGGCCCAGGCGATGACCGACCTGGTGGGCGGGCAGATCGACCTGTACATGTCGGCCGTGCCCACGCTGCTGGGGCAGGTGCGCAATGCCAAGCTGCGTGCGGTGGTGATCACGTCGCTCAAGCGATCCGACCAGTTGCCGCAGACGCCCACGCTGGCCGAGTCGGGCTACAAGGATTTCGAGGCCGCTTCCTGGTATGGCGTGCTGGCCCCGGCCGGCACGCCCGCCCCCATCGTGCAGCAGTTGAACAAGGCCATCAACCAGGCGCTGGCGCAGTCCGACGTGGCTGAAAAGCTCCGCTCCGAAGGCGGTGATGTGCTGGGCGGCACCCCCGAAAAGTTCGGCGCGCTGCTGAAGTCCGAAGTGCCCCGCTGGGCCAAGATCGTCAAGGACTCGGGCGCCAGCCTGGATTGACGCGGCGCCCCGCAACGTTTTATTTCCCACGCCCATCGAGCCCTCGCCATGCACCGCGAAAGCTTTGCCACGCCTGTGCGTTTCTCGGCCGGTAGCGCCGCGCCGCGCACGGTGCTGCCGAAAGACGCCTGCGACTGCCACGTGCATGTCTATGACGGCCGCTTTCCCGCTGCACCGGGCGCCAGACTGCTGCCGCCGGACGCCTCGGCGCAGGACTACCGCGCGCTCCAGCAACGCATCGGCACCGCGCGCACCGTGCTGGTCACACCCTCGACCTATGGCACCGACAACCGCTGCATGCTCGAAGGCCTGGCGGCGCTGGGCCCGCAGGCGCGTGGCGTGGCGGTGATCGACGGCGGCGAGAGCGACGCCCAACTGCAGCACCTGCATGACGCCGGCGTGCGCGGCGCGCGCCTGAACCTGTCGCTCGGCGTATCGGGCACCGTGCAATCGCTGATGCCGCTGGCCTGCCGCATCGCGCCGCTGGGCTGGCACCTGCAATTGCTGATGGCGCCGGATCTGCTGGCGGCGCAGGGCGACGTGCTGCGCCGGCTGCCCGTTCCATTGGTCTTCGACCACTTCGGCCGCATTTCGCCGGCGCAGGCCGGGCAACATCCCGCACACGCGCTGCTGCAGGACCTGCTGCAGCGCGGACAGGCGTGGATCAAGCTGTCCGGCGGCTACATCGTGAGCGAACACCACTCGACCGAAGACCCCGCCCTCGATGCGCTGGCCGCGAGCTACCTGCGCTGCGCGCCCGAGCGCGTGGTCTGGGGCAGCGATTGGCCCCACGCCACCGCATCGTCCGGTGCGCACCCCATGCCGGACGACGCCCGACAGGTGGATCGGCTCGTCGACTGGGCCGGCCAGACCGGCGATGCGGCCATCCTGCATCGCGTGCTGGTGGACAACCCCGCCGCGCTGTACGGCTTCACGCCTCCTTCCTCTTTCGCCTGACCCACAAGAGACAAGCCCATGACCACCTCGATCCCTTCTTCTCCAAAGGCCCGGCTCGCACGCCGCAGCCTGCTGGCCACCGCAGGCGCCGCGCTGCTCGGCCCGCTGCTCCCCTGCCCCGCGCTGGCGCAGGGCGACTGGCCTGCCGGCAAGATCATCACCTGGGTGGTTCCGTACCCGCCGGGCGGCAGCACCGATGTGCTCGGCCGCAATGTGGCGCAGCGCGTCGGCGCAGCGCTGGGCACGAACGTGATCGTGGACAACAAGGCCGGTGCCACGGGCACCATCGGCGCGGCGTTCGTCGCCAAGGCGCCGCCGGATGGCTACACCCTGCTGGGCACCTCCATCGGTCCCCAGGCCATCGCGCCGCACCTCATGGGAAGGCTGCCCTATGACCCGATCGGCGGTTTCGAGCCCGTGATCACCATCGGCACCATTCCGCACATCCTCGTGGTCGGCGCCAACCAGCCGTTCAGGACCTTGGCCGATCTGGTGGCTGCGGCCAAGGCGCAGCCCGGCAAGCTGGCATTCGCCTCCGGCGGCAACGGCACCATCCTGCAGATGCAGGGGGAGTTGCTGCAGCAGCAGTCGGGCGCGCGCTTCATCCACGTGCCTTACAAGGGCGACACCCCGGCGCTGCAGGACACGCTGGCTGAACAGGTTCAATTCATGTTTGCGCCTGCCGCGGCTGCATTGCCGCATGTGCAGGGGGGCAAGCTGCGCGCGCTGGCCGTCACGTCGGCGCAGCGCCTGAAGTCCCTGCCGTCCGTGCCCACCATGGGCGAAGTCGGCATGAAAGACTTTGTCGTCGAGCAGTGGCAGGCCGTGTTTGCACCAGCCAAGACCCCCGCCGCCATCGTGCAGCGCCTGAACCAGGAGATCGGCAACGCGCTGAAGGACCCGGGCGTGGTCGCGCTGGCCGACAAGCTGGGCGTCACGCTGGTCGGCGGCACGCCCCGGCAACTGGGCGATCTGCAGAAGGCCGACTCCGCCAAGTGGGCCAAGGTCATCCAGGACGGAAACATCAAGGCCGAGTGAGGTCGCTGCAGGCCAGTGTTTTCTTCCGTTTTTCTATTTCTTCCCAACCCCACTGGAACCACCATGAGCCAACTCCCAGAAGTCATCCGTGACATTGAGCGCGTCAGCGCCGAGGTCGTCGCCAAGGCCGCGACCTTCCAGGCCGCCATCCTGTCCGATGTGGCAGGACGCCGCGGCACCATGCATGCCCGCGTGGCGCCCGTCCACCAGGACATGAAGGTGGCCGGTCCCGCCTTCACGGTCGAAGTGCGCCCGGGCGACAACCTGATGATCCACGCGGCCATCGCGCTGGCGAAACCGGGCGATGTGCTGGTCATTGACGGCAAGGGCGACCAGACCGCCGCGCTCATGGGCACGCTGATGCTCAGCGCCTGCAAGAAGATCGGCCTGGCCGGCGTGATCGTGGACGGTGCGATCCGCGACAAGCTGGAACTGCTGGAACTCGGTTTTCCGGTGTTCAGCGCTGGTTTCAATCCTGCCGGCCCCACCAAGTACGTGCCGGGCCGCATCAACCATCCCATCTCGGCCGGCGGCGCAGTGGTGAACCCGGGCGACCTGGTGGTGGGCGATGCCGATGGCGTGGTGGTCATCGAGCGTGCCAAGGCGCCCGCCATGATGGCGCTGGCCGACAAGAAGGTGGCCGATGAGGCCGCGCGCATCGAGGCGATTGCCCGTGGCGATACGGCCTCCAAATGGCTGCCCGCCGCGCTGCGCGCCGCCGGCGTGCTGAAGGAAGGGGAATCGCTGTGAGCGCCATCCTCGTGACCGGCGCCGATCTGGCGCAGCAGGCACTCGATCTGCTTCAGGATTTCGAGATCGTCTATGCCGGCAAGACACCCACCGAAGACGACCTGGTGGCGCTGTGTCGGCAGCATGACCCGGTGGCCATCATCGTGCGCTACGGCAAGGTGGGCGCCGCCGTGATGGACGCGGCGCCATCGCTCAAGGTGATCTCCAAGCACGGCAGCGGCACCGATACCATCGACAAGGTGGCCGCCAAGGCCCGTGGCGTAGAGGTCGTGGCCGCTGCAGGTGCCAACGCCGCGGCGGTGGCCGAGCAGGCGCTGGCCCTGTTGCTGGCCTGTGCCAAGTCGGTGGTGCAACTCGATGCCCGCATGCACGCCGGCCACTGGGACAAGGCCACGCACAAGAGCCTGGAACTGGGTGGGCGCACGGTGGGCCTCGTGGGCCTGGGCGCCATTGGCCTGCGCTTCGCCAGGATGGCCGATGCACTGGGCATGCGCGTGATCGGCTTCGATCCCTTCGCCAAGGACCTGCCGGCCTTCGTGCAGAGCGTGGACCTGGCGACGATCTGGCGCGAGTCCGACGCGATTTCGCTGCACTGCCCGCTGACCGACGATAACCGCGGCATGCTGAATGCCGCCACGCTGGCACAGTGCAAGCGCGGCGTGATCGTGGTGAACACCGCGCGTGGCGGACTCGTCGACGAAGCTGCCCTGCTGGCTGCCGTGCGATCGGGCCAGATGATGGCGGCGGGCCTGGACAGCTTCGCCGTGGAGCCCATGGTGGCCAACCACCCGTTCCAGGGCGAGCCACGCTTCATCCTGAGCCCGCACATCGGCGGCGTGACGGGCGATGCCTACGTGAACATGGGCGTGGGGGCTGCCAAGAACCTGCTGGAGGTGTTGGCCCGCGCCCCGGCTGCCGTTGCCGCAGCCTCGTAGCCAAGACCCGAGGCTGGGCACGCCAGCGTTGCGTGTCCGCTTTTCCCCGACCGGTGTGGGATGCCGGTTGCGCCAGAACAAGAAGCCGCCGCCAGTGCGGCCCCTGACAGGAGACATTCAATGAGCGAGAGTTTCGAAACCAGAAGGCTGGCAGCGCCGGTGCGCAAGGCGCTGGCGGTTGCGCTGTGCATGGTGTCCGCCACCTGTTTCGCGCAGGCCGGTGGCTATCCTTCCAAGCCCGTGAAGCTGGTGGTGGGATTTGCGGCAGGCGGCCCCACCGACGTGGTGGCCAGGGCGTTTGCTGACCACGCCAGCCGCGCGCTGGGCCAGCCATTCATCATCGACAACAAGCCGGGTGCCAACACCATCCTGGCTGCACAGGCGGTGGCCAGCGCGCCGGCCGATGGCTACACGCTGCTGTTCGGTGCGACCAACCACACGATGATTCCCGGGCTGTACAGCAACCGGGTGAAGTTCGATGCGGTGCGCTCCTTCCGTCCGCTGTGCACGGTGGCGACCAGCCCGACGGTGCTGGTGGTCGGGCCGGGCTTGCCGATGAAGTCGTTGGCCGACTACATGGCCAAGGCCCGCAAGGAGCCCGGCCGCATCACTGCCGGAACGGCTGGCATCGGCAGCTCGGGCCACTTCGCGACCGAGATGTTCGCCCGCGCCAATGGCCTGCAGCTCAACCATGTGCCTTACAAAGGCGCCGCACCGGTGGTGACGGACCTGATGGGCGGCCAGCTCGACAGCTCCTTCGCCACGCTGGGCTCGGTCCTGCCGCAGATCCGCAGCGGCAAGCTGGCGGCGTTGGCGGTGGCGTCTCCACAGCGTTCCGGCCTGCTGCCCGACGTCGCCACCTTCGCGGAATCGGGGGGTGGCAACTACTCGGCCGACGCATGGTACGGCGTGCTGGCGCCCGCCGGCGTTCCCGAGCCGGCCGCGCAGGCGCTGGAACGCGTGGCCGCTGACTTCGCCAAGAGCGAGGCTGCTGCCGAAAAGCTGCGTGGCCTGGGGTTGGACGCCGAGTCGACCTGCGGCGCTGCCTTCTTGGCGCGGGTCGGGCGTGAAGTGGCCACCTATACGCAGATTGCCCTCGACCTGAATCTCAAGGCCGACTGACCACCGGCGTGCCTTCCAACGCAACTGTCCAGGGCCCGGGCCGCGGGGCTCGCGGCGGGTTGCGGTTGCTTTTTCTCTGTCGCTTTGCCATTCGAACCAGGAGACTCCATGCGTGCTTTTGTCATCTCCCCTCTGATCGCCGCCTGCGCCCTTGCCGCCACCGTGGCACATGCCGCTTTCCCGGACCGCCCGATCACGATCGTCGTGCCCTACGCCCCCGGCGGTGCTGCCGATGCCGTGGCCCGTGTGCTGGCCACGCGCATGGGCGCCCGGCTGGGTGCCAGCGTGATCGTGGACAACAAGGCCGGCGCCAGCGGCACGATCGGCGCGAGCTATGTGGCCAAGGCCACTGCCGACGGCTACACCATGCTGTACGACGCCACGCCGTATTCCATCAATCCGCACCTGTTCCCCAAGATGCCTTACGCCAGCACGGCGTTGCAGCCGCTGTCCCTGGTACTGCTGGCTCCGAACGCGCTGATCGTGAAAGCCGACTCGCCCTTCAAAAACGTGAATGACCTGATCGCCAAGGCGAAAGCCGAGCCTGGCAAGCTGAACTTCGCGTCGGGCGGCAGCGGCACCGTGCAGCGGCTGGCGGCGGAGCTGTTCCGCCAGAAGCTGCAATTGGACATGGTGCACGTGCCCTACAAGAGTGGTGGCCCCGCCATTGCCGATGTGATGGGCGGGCAGGTGGACTTCATGTTCGGCACCATCGCGGCCTCGTACCCGCTGGTGTCGGGCGGCAAACTGCGTGCACTGGCGGTATCGGCCCCAGAGCGGTCCAAGCGCCTGCCCGATGTGCCCACGGTGGCCGAGACCGTCATTCCCGGCTATGAGGCCTATGAATGGAACGGCGTGTTCCTGCCTGCGGGCACGCCCGAGCCGGTGGCCGCCAAGCTGCAGCAGGCACTGGTCGAGGTACTGAAGGAAGACGAGGTGAAGCAGCGCCTCGCGGATCTGGGCGCCCAGGCGATCGGTTCCACGCCCGCGGAGTTCGTCACCTTCCTCAAGAAGGAAGACGCCAAGTGGGGCGAGGTGGTACGCAAAGGCGACATCAAACTGGACTGACGGGCACCATGCACCTGCCTGCGATTCCCGCACCAGTGCCGCATTCCATGGGCGTGAGCCGCCCGTTGCGCTTGCTGCCCGCGATGGCATGCGACAGCCACATGCACATTTTCGATCCGCGTTTTGCACCGTCGGTGCACTGGAAGCGCTTGCCCCCCGATGCACCGGTGGCTGCCTACCGTCGGCTGCAGCAGCGCCTGGGCACGGCGCGTTCGGTGGTGGTGACGCCTTCCACCTATGGCACGGACAACGCCTGCACGCTGGATGCCCTGAAGCAGCTCGGCGACATCGCGAGGGGCGTGGCGGTCGTGGGCACGAACGTGAGCGATGACGAGCTGGAACACCTGGCCGCGCGCCGCGTGTGCGGCCTGCGGGTGAACTTCGTATCGCCGCAGTCCTGGGGTGCGACCACGCCCGAGATGCTCACCACGCTGGCGAGCCGGGTCGCGCGCCATCCGCACTGTGGTGGCTGGCACATCCAGGTCTTCGCGGATGCGGAGCAGATCGTCGCACTGCGGCCGGTGCTGCAGGCGTTGCCCGTGCCGCTGGTGATCGACCATCTGGGCCGCATCGACCCGGCGGAAGGCCCGTCCGCGCAGGCCTACGGCGTGCTGCGCAGGCTGCTCGACGGGGGCAACACCTGGGTCAAGCTCTCCGGCGCCTACATGCGTTCCACGGTGCGAGGCCCGAGTTACGCCGACACGCTGCCTCTGGGCCGCGCGCTGGTGCAGGCCGTGCCCGAGCGGCTGGTATGGGGCAGCGACTGGCCCCACACCACCGAGCCGCCCGGCACGGTGAACGATGCCGATCTGGTGGATCTGCTGCAAGCCTGGACAGGGTCCCATCCCATGGCAATGGACCGCATCCTGGTGGACAACCCTGCGCAGCTGTACGGGTTCGAAGCCGTCTGAAAATCGCATTCCGTTTCCCGCCCTGGCCCAGGATTTCGCCGGGACGGGCCCTTCTTCAAAGAAAGCCGATCCCATGTTCTTGCTACAGGCCCCACAGGTTCGTGAACTGGAGCCGTTCACCTCGTTGCCCGATGCGTTCCGGCGCCCGGCGCGCAGCGCATGGGCCGATGCCAACCGCGGCGGCACCATCACCGATTCATTCCTCGAAGGCCCGGTGTTCGATACCGCCGGCCACCTGTACGTGACCGACATTCCATGGGGGCGCATCTTCCGCATCGACCCGCAGGGCGGCTGGAGCCTGGTCGCCGAGTACGACGGCGAACCCAATGGCATGAAGTTCCTGGACGCCGGCACGTTGCTCATCACCGATTACAAGAACGGCCTGGTGCGACTGGATGTGGCGAGCGGCACCATCACGCCTTACCTGGAGCGTCGCAACAGCGAGCGCTTCAAGGGCGTGAACGATCTGGTGTTCGATGCCGAAGGCAACCTGTACTTCACCGACCAGGGGCAAAGCGGCCTGCACGACCCGTCGGGCCGCCTGTACCGCCTGCGTCCGAACGGCCAGCTCGATCTGCTGCTGAACAATGTCCCCAGTCCCAACGGCGTGGCACTGTCGCCGGATGGCCGCGTGCTTTACCTGGCCGTGACGCGTGGCAACTGCGTGTGGCGCGTCCCGCTGTTGCCCGATGGGAGCGTGGCCAAGGTGAGCCAGTTCTTCACCTCCTACGGCCCGAGCGGCCCGGACGGACTGGCGGTGGATGCACTGGGCCGTTTGCTCGTGGCCAATCCCGGTCTTGGCTGGGTCTGGGTACTCAATGGCCGGGCCGAGCCGGTGCAGGTGCTGCGCGGTGTGCCGGGAAGCTCCACCACCAACATGGCGTTCGGCGGAGCCGACCTGGCCAAGCTTTATGTGACCGACTCCACCCACGGGCGCATCCTGTGTACCAGCATGGACGCACCGGGGCTGCCACTGCACGCGGACGCAGCGCGCGGCGGCTGATCTGACAGAGCCAGGAGGCGGGGCAGGGCGTGCAGTGGAGTGCAGTGAAAAAACATGCGGCGCCCGCTTGCCGCGCGCTCTTTGATGAGGAGTCGGTCATGGCTGATCATTTCGAAAAACTATTCCAGGCATGTGATTAATTGCCTTTTCCGGCGGGAGTCTTTTCTCTAGCATTCACCCATCAATCAGCCGCAAGAGGAATGCCCCATGAGCCAAGAGACCAAGTGCCCGTTCCATGCCGCCGCCGTCAATGGTGGAACCCTCAACAAGGACTGGTGGCCCAACCAGTTGCGCGTGGACCTGCTGCACCAGCATTCGTCCAAGTCCGACCCCCTGGGCGGCAGCTTCAACTACGCCGAAGAGTTCAAGAAGCTCGACTACGAAGCCCTGAAGAAAGACCTGCGCGCGCTCATGACCGACTCGCAGGACTGGTGGCCGGCCGACTTCGGACACTACGGCCCGCAGTTCATCCGCATGGCGTGGCACGCCGCCGGCACCTACCGCACAGGCGACGGCCGTGGCGGTGCGGGCCGTGGGCAGCAGCGCTTCGCGCCGCTCAACAGCTGGCCCGATAACGTCAACATCGACAAGTCGCGCCGCCTGCTCTGGCCCATCAAGCAAAAATACGGTCAAAAAATTTCCTGGGCCGACCTGCTGGTGCTGACCGGCAACGTCGCGCTGGAAACCATGGGCTTTCGGACCTTCGGCTTCGCCGGCGGCCGTGAAGACACGTGGGAGCCTGACCTGGACGTGTACTGGGGCAGCGAGAAGACGTGGCTGGGCGGCGATGCCCGCTATGGCAAGGGTACCCCCGGCGACGGCACCTTGGTGGCCGACCCCGCCATGCATGGCCAGGAAACCGACCGCACGGACAGCCAGGGGCGGAACCTGGAGAACCCCCTCGCCGCGGTCCAGATGGGCCTGATCTATGTGAACCCGGAAGGCCCCGAAGGCAATCCCGACCCGATCGCCGCTGCGCACGACATCCGAGAAACGTTCGGCCGCATGGCGATGGACGACGAGGAAACCGTGGCCCTGATCGCCGGCGGCCACACCTTCGGCAAGACCCATGGGGCTGGCGCGGCCGACCATGTGGGGGCCGAGCCCGAAGCCGCAGGCATCGAGCAGCAGGGCCTGGGCTGGGCCAGCAGCTTCGGCTCCGGCAAGGCCGGCGATGCGATCACCAGCGGCCTGGAAGTGACCTGGACCACCACGCCTGCGCAGTGGAGCAACAACTTCTTCGAGAACCTGTTCAACTACGAATGGGAACTCACCAAGAGCCCGGCCGGCGCGCATCAATGGCAGGCCAAGAACGCCGAAGCCATCATTCCCGACGCGCACGACCCCACCAAGAAGCGCCTGCCGACCATGCTGACCACCGACCTGTCACTGCGCATGGACCCAGCCTACGAAAAAATCTCGCGCCGGTTCCTGGACAACCCCCAGGCCTTCGCCGAAGCCTTTGCACGGGCCTGGTTCAAGCTCACGCACCGTGACATGGGGCCGCGCGCCCGCTACCTCGGCCCCGAAGTGCCGAAGGAAGTGCTGATCTGGCAAGACCCCGTTCCCGCGGTGGACCATCCGCTGGTCGAGGCGTCCGATGTGGCGGCCCTCAAGGCACAGGTCCTGGCCTCCGGCCTGTCGGTGTCCGAACTGGTGGGTACGGCCTGGGCTTCGGCATCCACCTTCCGCGGTTCGGACAAGCGCGGCGGGGCCAATGGCGCCCGCATCCGCCTGGCGCCGCAAAAGGACTGGGACGTCAACCAGCCGGCGCAACTGGCCCGGGTGCTCCAGGTGCTTGAAGGCATCCAGAGCGACTTCCATCGCGGCGCCGCAGGGGGCAAGCGCATCTCGCTGGCCGACCTGATCGTGCTGGCAGGTGCGGCGGGCGTGGAGCAGGCGGCCAAGAGCGCGGGCGTCGAGGTGACGGTACCGTTCTCCCCGGGCCGCACCGATGCGCGGCAGGACCAGACCGACGTGGAATCGTTCGCAGTGCTCGAGCCCGTGGCAGACGGTTTCCGCAATTACCAAAAGCGCCGCTACAGCGTGCCTGCCGAGGTGCTGCTGATCGAAAAGGCCCAGCTGCTGACGTTGACTGCGCCCGAGCTGACGGTACTGATCGGCGGGCTGCGTGCGATCAACATCAATGCCAACGGAACCCGCCACGGTGTCCTGACCGCAACGCCTGGCGCGCTCACCAACGACTTCTTCGTCAACCTGCTCGACATGGGCACAGAGTGGAAGGCATCGGCCCAGGACGCCGGGGTGTTCGAAGGCCGCGACCGCAAGACCGGCGAGGTCAAGTGGACCGGCACGCGCGTGGACCTCGTGTTCGGCTCCAACGCCCTGCTGAGGGCGCAGGCCGAGGTGTATGCCGGGGCGGACGCCAAACGCAAGTTCGTGGACGACTTCGTTGCGGCCTGGACCAAGGTCACCGAACTCGATCGCTTCGATCTGGCCTGACCTGCCGCGTCGGCTCTGCTGAGCCGGCGCGCTTTCTCCGGGAAAAGCCCGCGGCTTCGACGCCGCGGGCTTTTTCGCATCCGCGTGCGGCAAAGGAGCCCTTTTGGGCGCGGGGAAGGCCCGTGCGCCCTAAACTTGCTGCATCGCACAAAAAGCGGGAGATGGAATGCATTTCGACATCGTGATCGTTGGCGGCGGCGCGGGCGGCCTGGAATTGGCGGCACGCCTCGGGCGGGGCCTGGGGCCCCGGGTAGGGCGGGAAAAGGTGCTGCTGGTCGACCGCAGCCCGTTCCACATCTGGAAGCCCACGCTGCACGAGGTGGCCGCCGGCACGCTCGATGCGCACCAGGAAGGGCTGTCCTACACCGTGCTGGCCCGGCGCAACCATTTCAGTTTTGCCATGGGCGAGATGGCGGCCCTCGACACCGAGCGCAAAGGCATCACCTTGTCGGAGATTCGCGATGCGCAGGGTGAAGCCGTGGTGCCCCGGCGCACCGTGAGCTACACGCGCCTGGTGCTGGCGATCGGCAGCGGCTCCAATGCCTTCGGCACGCCTGGCGTGGAGCACGCGTACCTGCTGGAGAACGTGCGCGATGCGCAGCGTTTCCATGCCGACTGGCTGGCCGCGTGCGCCCGTGCTTCTTTCTCCGAGAGCCGTGCGCTGGGCGTGGCCATCGTGGGCGGTGGGGCGACCGGCGTGGAACTGTCGGCCGAACTGCTGGAGGCCCATGCCGAACTTCAGGAAAGCATGGGCGATGGCCAGCGCTTTCGGCTCGACATCACGCTGGTGGAAGGCGGCCCGCGCATCCTGGGCGGCCTGCCCGAAAAGATCTCGGCCCAGGCCCGGCTGGCGCTGGAGCGCAAGCAGGTCAACGTGCGCACCGGCACGCGTGTGACCGAGGTGCGCCGTGGCGCGCTGGTCACCTCCGAAGGCAGCATTCCCGCCGAAATGATCGTGTGGGCCGCGGGCATCAAGGCTGCTGATGCCAATGCCCGCATGGGGCTGGCCGTGAACGGTCTGAACCAGTTCGTGGTGGACGACCGCCTGCGCACCTCGGTGCCCGGCGTCTATGCATTCGGCGACTGCGCCGCCTGCCCGTGGGAGGGAGGCAAGACCGTTCCGGCGCGGGCCCAGGCCGCGCACCAGCAAGCCGACTACCTGGCCAAGGTGCTCGGCGCGATGCTGCGCGAGCGCGAAGTGACCGAGGCGTTCGTGTACCGCGACTTCGGCTCGCTGGTGTCGCTGGGCGATAACAAGGGCGTGGGCAACCTCATGGGCGGCCTGATGGGACGCAACTTCTTCGTGGAAGGCCTCATCGCGAAGTGGATGTACATCTCCTTGCACTTGAATCACCACCGGGCCATCCTGGGCCTGGGCAAGACGGCTGTGCTCGCCCTGGCGCGGCTGCTGCAGCAGCGCGTGTCCGGACGGCTGAAGCTTCACTGAGCGCGTGGCTGCAAGGAGCTGGGCAGGCATGCCGGTTCCGACCCGGCCGCCCGCCACCGTCCTGCGGCCCGCTTGCGCGCCTTACTTGGGGGTATAGGTGATCTTCGTTACCTCGTAAGTCGAGGGCCTGCCGTTGGAGCTGGACGTGGCGATCTTGATCGTCCGGCCCTGGTAAGGGCCTTCTGCGACCACCCAGGTCTGGAAGTTGGCCACGACGCGCCCGGTCGGCCCCACCGTGACGAAGTCGTTGTTGAATTTGCAGACGTTGAAGGTACCCATGGCGGTCTGCAGCGACTCCCTGCCCACGTACGTGAACTGGTCTTCCACGGTTTCCGAATAGGAGCTGGGCGCCGAGCCCGCCTTGGGCACGATCGTGAACTGGTTCTTGTGGTCCCGCTGGACGGTCTGGCCGGGCTGCATGTCCAGGGGCGTGGACACGGGTGGATCGTAGACCTGCGTCAGTACCTGGGTGGACGTGTCGGAGACGACGCCATACGCCAGTTCGCTGCTGGCCGTGCGGTCGCGGAACAGCCGGTTGTTGCCCAGGGAACCGGTGGACTGCGGCGTGAACATGACCGGTTTCGCGCCGGCGAAATCCTGCCGGCCTCCGGTCGTCGTCGTGCTGGTGGTGGTGAGGTCGGGTTGCCCGTCCATCTTCGTGAGTCCCTCTTCGACGAGCACGGTTCCCTCGTTGAAGTCCGCCGCGTTGTAGCAGGCGGCGGAGCTGCTGCCCGAAGGTGCGGGGGCTGGAGTGGGGGCCGGTGCCGGAGCGGGTGATGGTGTCGGCGATGGCGATGGCGATGGCGATGGCGATGGCGATGGGGATGGGGCTGGCGTGGGCGCTGGAGCTGGGGTGCCGCCGGGCGGCGTGGTCACATCGCCCCCACCTCCACCACCGCCGCATGCGGTCAGGGAGGCGGCGGTCAATGCGGCGAGGGCTGCGA